>JBKPEY010000199.1:0-4549 GCA_046744405.1 Actinomycetota bacterium | reverse complement strand
GTCGCAGGAAAGAGCCATAGCGATCATGGCGCGCTGCCGCATCCCGCCGGAGAACTGGTGCGGATAGGCGTCGATCCGGCGGCTCGGCTCGGGAATCCCGACCCGGCCGAGCATGTCGATGGCGTGCTTACGGGCCACCTTCTTGTTCACCGGATTGTGGATGCGGTAGGCCTCGATGATCTGTTTGCCCACGGTGTAGTAGGGGTTCATGGCCGACAGCGGATCTTGAAAGATCATCGCCATGCGCTTACCGCGCAGGCTACGGACATATTCCGGAGTCTTGTCCAGCAGCTCGTCGCCGTCGAGATAGATCTCGCCGCTCAGCTGGGCTCCCGGGCGGGCTTGCTCGGAAGCCGGACGGGTGTGCAGGCCCATGATCGCCAGGCTGGTGACGCTCTTGCCCGATCCTGACTCACCGACAATGCCGAGTGTGCGGCCACGGTCCAGTGCAAAGCTGAGTCCATCGACCGACTTCACCAACCCGTCATCGGTCGGGAAATGCACCTTGAGGTCAATGACCTCCAAGAACGGCTCTTGATCCGCCTGGCCGGGATGTCGGGTAACAAGATCACGTAGCGCAGACGTCGTCATTCGAGCCGCACCCGAGGATCGATCACTCCGTACAGCAGATCAACGATCAAGTTGGCCATGATCACGAAGAATCCGGCAACAAGCGTCACGCCAAGGATCTTCGGCAAGTCGTTATTGGTGATGCCGTCGAGGGCATACTTGCCCAGACCGTTGAGCGAAAATGTCTTCTCGGTGAGCACTGCACCCCCGAGCAGCAGGCCGACGTCAAGGCCGAAAATTGTGAGGACAGGTGTCAGAGCCCCTCGTAGGGCGTGCTTGACGATAACCGTCCGCTCGGAGAGGCCTTTGGCCCGCGCAGTGCGAATGTAGTCCTCCGTCATGGTGTCCAGCATTCCCGCCCTGGTCAGCCGGGCGTACTGGGCCGAGAACAGAAATGCGAGGGTGATCCAGGGCAGTAGCAGCGAGTACGCCCACTGCGCCGGGTTCTCGCTGAAGGGAACGTAATGGCCACCGGGCGAAGTGATTCCCAGCCGGTAGCTGAATATGGCCAGCGAGATAAGTCCGGTGAAGAAGATCGGCAGCGATACTCCGGCCAGCGCTATCCCCATAGCCGACCGGTCGAACAGCGTACCGCGTCGGAGGGCTGAGATGACGCCGATCGTGACACCAGCGACCAGCCAGATGATCGAGGCTCCAATGACGAGCGAGATGGTTACTGGCGCGCGGTCCAGTAATTCAGGCCACACCGGCTGATGAGTGATGAAGGAGTATCCGAAGCAAGGGGCGGGGCAATGCTCCACGCCGGCGCCAAAGTCGTAATCTGCGCCGACGAAGACCCCTTTGAGCCAATGCCAGTACTGCACAGGAACCGGATCGAGGAATCCGAGCCGTTCCGCAGTCAGATGAACCGTCTCTGCCGTAGCGGCCCGCCCCACGTACCGCGTCGCCAGCGTCTCCGGGGTCGCTCCACCCAGTCGCGGTATTAGATAGAAGATGGAGAAGGTGATCATGCTTAGTACGATGAGCAGCACCACAGCCCACAGCAGCCGTCGCACAATGTAGCCGAACACGTCACCTCCTGAGATGATCATGTGCCTGAGCCTGGCGAAGCATCCCTCGACAGGCTCAGGGCGCAGAATCTTGTGCTACTTCTGGGCTCCCATCCCCAGGTAGTCGTACTCACCGAAAGCGTCGGTGACCATGATGTTGGTGGCATTCTTCGAGCGCACGAAGAGAGCCTTGGAATACACCCCTGGGTAAATAACGGCTTCTTCCATGACTCGCTTGTCGATCTCGCCCCAAATCTTGTTGCGCGCATCGGTGTTGAGTTCGGTCAAGGCCTTGTCGAGCATCTGATCGACCTCAGGGATGCGAACGCTGGTGTTCGACGAACCGCCGGTCACGCGGATCACCCGTGAGTCGACGACTTGGGACAGGAAGCCATAGCCATCCGGCCAGTCGGCCGCCCAACCGTTTTGGCACAAACCGAGCTTGTTTTTCACCACGAATGGTGGGAGGCCACAGTATTGAGCGAAATAGTCGCCCTGCGGATACGGCTTGAGGGTGAGCTTGATACCCACACGACCCAGCGCCTGCTGGAACGCCTCGGCAGTTGCCTTCTCCTTTGGACGTTCGGGTCGGTAGGCGATGTTGGTTTCGAAGCCATTCGGCTGCCCGCAGGCTTCCAGTGACTTCTTTGCCGCATCGAGATCGCCCTTGTGATCTGGTCCATTCGGATACAAGTCGAAGTCGATGTGTCCAGGAATGTTCGGCGGCAGCAGTGTGGTTGCCATGTCCCCACCAGCGAATGGGCCGCCAAATGCAGTCTGGTAGGACACGTGGTCCATGGCATACATGATCGCCTTGCGGCACTCAATATTGTTCAGCGGAGGAACGGTCGGGTTGATCGAGGTGTACCAGAGTCGCGCGCTGAGCGGGTTGTCCGAGTTGTTCTTCAAGGTCGGGTCCTGCAAAACCCGGCTCTGTGCGGCGGGCTGAACTCCAAGTGCTGCGACGTCGACGTCCAGGTCGCCGCTCAGCAGCCGGTTGTCAAGGTCGTCAGCATTGACATTAAGAGTGACCTCGATGCGATCAGGGAGCGCCTTGCGATTGGGGTCCGTCGCCGGGTCCCACTGATCATTGCGTACCAGATTGAAGCCCTTCCCAGGTTGCAAACCCTCGAACTTGTACGGACCAGTGGAGACGATTGAATTCCGGTACTTGGCGCCAGTGTCCTTGTCCTTGGGTACCGGCATTGTGTCGGGTTGCTGGGCCAGGTAGTCAAATGCTGCAAACGGCTGCTTGGTGTGGAAGACAATCGTGTATTTATCCGGTGTCTCTATAGCCGAATCGGTGTTCATGTTCGGCGTCTTGTACGGACCCTTGTAACCGCTCGGCAAATCAAGGAGAGCATCCCAATACGCAGGTCCGTTCGGGAATGTCTGCTTATCAGTAGAACGCAGTACGGCGTACTTCACGTCGGCCGAAGTGACCTCGCTACCGTCGTCGAACTTCACACCCTTCCGCAGCTTGTACGTCCAGGTCTTGGCATCCTGGGAGCCCTGGCCCGGACTCTCGGCGAGATCCGGCACTAGCTGGTTACCCTCTTGTCCAGGCGCCGATTTAAACATCATGAGCGATCGGCCATAAAGCCGCGCGAAGTTCCACGACCAGGCGTAGTACGTCTCGCCGGGATCGAGGGTGTCCCAATCTCCGGGATTGGCGAACTTCAGAGTGCCGCCTTTTTTGTCGGAGGGATTCACAACACTGCCGGATGCAGCGTTGAAGCTCGCCTCAGTGCCCTGGTTGCCCGACCCTTGTTGGCTGCTCGCGCCGCCGCCACCACCGCAGGCGGCCAACACAAGCGCGGCCGAAACGCCCACAGCGGCCAGGGACCTAGCTCGCCAGGATCTCAAATGGTTCATTCTTCAATCCCTTCTTGATTGTTGGGTCACCGTAGGTGATTGCTATCGGTTGGCTCGTGGATCGAGAGCATCGCGTAGTCCGTCTCCAAACAGGTTGAATGCGAGCACGGTGACAAAGATCGCCATGCCGGGCCAGAACATGAAGTGCGGCTGGGTGTAGTACACAACAGCGTCGGACAGCATCCCGCCCCAGCTCGGCGTTGGCGGGCGAATGCCAACGCCGAGGAAGGACAATGCCGCCTCGAAAAGGATGTTGGTCGGGATCAACAGCGTCGAGTAGACCAGGATCGGCGCAATAAGGTTGGGCAGCATCTCGCTACGGAGAATGAAGCCGCGGCGGGCACCGATGCTTCTGGCCGACTCGACAAACTCTCGCTCTCGAAGGGAGAGCGTTTGTCCACGGATGATCCGCCCGATATAGGGCCAGTTGAAGAAGCCGATGATGAAGATCAACAACGTGATCCGCAACTGGTTGCCCTCCAGGCCAAACACCTGATCGGGAAAGACTCCGGCGAGGGCAATCGCTAAGACCAGCAGCGGGAAAGCCAAAAACACATCCATCAGCCGGCTTGTGAAGGTGTCGGTCCAGCCGCCGATGAAACCGGAGATGATGCCAAGAGTGGTGCCGATGGCCACGGACAGCATGGTGGCCAAAAAAGCAATCAGCAAGGAGATCCGACTGCCGTACACAATTCGGCTGAAGATGTCACGTCCGTTCACTGGCTCAACGCCCATCAGATGATCCCAGCTCATTCCGCCGAAGCGGCCAATCGGCGCGAGAGTGCCGCCGGCTGTGTCGATGAGCTCCTGGTGGAATTCGTTGGGCGGGTCACCGAGGTACTTCACAATCAATGGCGCGAAGATCGCCACCAGCATGAGGAAGATCAGGAAGATCCCGCCGGCAAGCGCGACCTTGTCACGTTTGAGCCGCATCCAGGCGATCTGCCCGAGGGAGCGGCCCTCCGTCGGCCCGGCGCCTGCCAGTACGGCTTCCGGGATGGCGGCTTGGGCCTCAGCGCCGGCCTCCGGCGGTAATGTCAACTTTTCGCCTCCTACCCAGGAGTAACGTAGCTCGAAAGGTCAGCGGACGTCTC
>JBKPEY010000060.1:0-8032 GCA_046744405.1 Actinomycetota bacterium | reverse complement strand
TGCGACCCCGTACCTGCAACAACCGCTGGAGCTCGGCGCGGATGTGGTGGTGCATTCAACGACCAAGTACTGCGGCGGTCACTCCGACATCATTGGCGGCGCACTGGTCGTCAACGACGATGAGCTCGCAGAGCAGCTCAGATTCCACCAGAACGCAATTGGCGGAGTGGCTAGCCCCTTTGACTGCTGGCTGGTGTTGCGAGGTCTGCGGACGCTTGCCGTGCGGATGGACCGGCATTGTGACAACGCTGAACAGGTAGCGGCCTTCCTGGCCGATCATCCACGGGTCGCCGAGGTCTACTTCCCAGGTTTGGACGCCCATCCAGGACACGACCTGGCGAAACGGCAGATGCGCCGATATGGCGGGATGGTCAGCTTCCGCGTGGAGGGCGGGGAACAGGCGGCACTTGGCGTTTGCGAACGCACCTCGGTGATCATCCTGGGGGAGTCGCTCGGCGGCGTTGAGTCCTTGATCGAACATCCTCACACAATGACTCACGCATCGGTGGCTGGCACTCAGTTGGAAGTCCCCGGTGACCTGATCCGGCTCAGCGTTGGCATCGAGGACGTCGAGGATCTCATTGCCGATCTGGACAAGGCCCTCGCCTGAACCTTGAGCAAGCCTTCAAACCGCACTGCTTGCTGACGCCGGTGTCGCGAAATGGCGGACTGGCTCGAGCGCCCAGTCGACGGGCTCGCCACCAGTCGCGACAAGAAGCTCATTGGCACGGCTGAAGGGACGGGACCCGAAAAACCCAGCGGCAGCAGATAACGGTGAAGGGTGCGCGCTGGCGACGTAGGGCACTGAGCCGAGCATCGGAATCAATGACTGCGCATCGCGGCCCCACAAGATCGCAACCAGTGGGCCGCCCCGAGCTGCCAGAGCCTCGATTGCCCGCTGCGTCACCTGCTCCCAGCCCTTGCCGCGATGGGAGCCCGAGCGACCAGGCTGGACAGTCAGCACTCGATTGAGCAGCAGCACTCCCCGCTCGAACCAGGGCGTCAGGTCGCCGCTGGCAGCCGGGGGAATGCCCAGATCGGCCTGCAGTTCGGCATAGATGTTCTGAAGCGACTTTGGAATGGGCCGCACGTGCGCTGCCACCGAGAATGACAGGCCCACCGGGTGCCCTGGCGTGGGATAGGGGTCTTGGCCGACGATCAAGATCTTGACTTGGCTCAGCGGACGCGTAAAGGCTCGAAGCACATGCTCTCCGGCCGGCAAGTACGGCCGGCCAGCGGCCAGCTCGGCCCGTAAGAAGGCTCCCATCGCTGTAATCGTTGCGGCGACCGGCTGCAGCGCCTCAGCCCAGTCTGGGCTCACCAATTCACTCAATGGACGTGGACTCATGCATATCCCCCTTTGACGGCTTCCCCCTGACCGACGACGCAGCCTGAGCACGAGGCATCCGCCACGACAGCCCGGCTGCCACAAGCATCAAGCCAGCTCCGGCCCCGAACGCGGCTGCATACGACACGGTGTCGGCCAGGAAGCCGGCAACCAACGGTCCGAGGATCGCGCCGATGTCGGAACACATCGAGAAGACTGCAACCGCCGTGCCACTCCGGGTACCCGCAGCGTCCCCGACAGCCGCGGCAGGTGCGGTGCCCAAGAACGCTGAGGCAATGCCGTAGATGCAAAGCACGACAATCAGCAGCCAGATGTTCGGTGCGAACGGGACCGCCATGATCGATACCGCCGCGACGGTGCCACCAAGAATCATGGCAGGTCGCCGACCGACTGTGTCGGTGAATCGACCAGCTGGTCCGACAGCGATTGTCTGGACCACCGAGCTGCAGGCGAAAGCGATGCCGGTCCACGAGGCCGGCCGGTGCAGCAGCTCGACCACGAGCACAGGTACTAGTGATGACCGGACTCCGAATGACGTCCATCCCTGAGCGAGGTTGGTCAGACAGGCAGCTTGATAGCGGGCATCGCGTACCAGGGCCCGGAACGACACGGCCGACTCAGCGTCTTCCTCCTCCGGCTTCGCGCTGCGTCGCTGCAGCAACAGCAGGCCGACTGTCCCGGCGACTGCAAGGGTGCCGGCATAGAAGAAGAACGGAGCGGTCAGCGAGATCGCAGCTAGGGCGCCGCCCACCGCGGGCCCGGTTATCCCACCGATCAAGAAGCCGGCCTGGAAGAATCCGGCCGCCCGCCCGCGGACACCTGCCTCCACCGAGGTCAACAGCAGTGTGAACGCGGAGACGGTGAACATGGCGGAGCCGATGCCGCCGACCCCGCGCAGCACCAGCAGTTGAAGGTAACTGCGTGAGATGCCGGCGAGCCCACTCGAGATCGCAACGATGAAGATCCCAGTGGCCATGATGATCCGCTCACTGAAGACCTTGATCAGCCAGCCACAGAATGGGCTGGAGACGAGGCGCATCAAAGCGAACGCTGAAATGACTGCTCCCACTTCGGTGTTACCGACGCCGAAGCTGCGGGCGAAGACCGGCAACACGGGGACGAGAACCCCGAAGCCGACAGCCACGCAGAACGCAACGAGGCCAAGTACGTAGACCTGGCGGGGGAGCGAGCTCCGCGCGCCGACCCAGGCTCGCGTGGCGCGCAGTCTGCTCACCGGCACAGTTTGCCAGTTTGACTGCTCCGCTCGCTTCGTTCGCTCCGCGCGGATCGCGCCTTGGAGCGCGCCTACTTCGTCGTCGCTCGGGGACGAAAAGCGTGTCCCCTCCCTCCTCCTCAACACGGCGCGTGGCGCGATCCGGGTTTGATTGCTCCGGTCGCGCAGACACTAGGGTTGAGGAGCTCGACAATCGAGACCCAGGAGGACCCGAATGTCACCATCAGGCCGGGACGGGCCACGATCATCGGCAAATCGAGGTCGCCGTACGCTGCCGGTGCCGGTTCCACACGCCACCGATGATCATGCTGCGCCACCGCCGGTCACAGACGCGGCGTCGCAGCCTGGAGCCGCGGTCAAAAGCACGAATAATACTGATTCAAGCGCCGCCGTCGGCGTACCTCATGGCCTTCAGGTCGCGGCTGCGTGGTCCTGGCGGGTGATCCTGGTAATCATCCTGATCGCGGGGATCGTCTGGCTGGCGCGCTATCTGTCCGAGGTATTGATACCCGTGGCGGTCGCCATCCTGCTGACCGCGCTGATGGTACCGGTGGCCGAGGCACTCAAGAAGGGGAAATGGGGGTTGCCCCGAGCAGCTGCGACGGCGATCACGGTCCTTGGCGCACTCGCCGCGATCGTCGCCGCTCTGATTGTGATCGGCGGACAGATTGCTGGCCAAGGCTCTGAGCTGTCAGCCAACGTCGTGAACGGCTTCAATCAGCTCAGCGACTGGCTCAACAATGGCCCCCTGACCAACTGGCTGCGCAACGGCCCGCTACATATCAATGCCACTTGGCTGGATTCCTCAACCTGGATGTCGAAGATCACGGACTTTCTCAAAGCAAGCGGTAGCACGATCGCGGCGTATGCTGCCGAACTGGGCGCCGGGGTCGGGCATTTCCTTGCCGGGGTTGCTATCGCCCTCTTCTCCCTCTTCTATTTCATCTACGACGGCCGCGGCATCTTCACCTTTGTGCTGAGGTTCTTCCCGCGGCCTTCGCGGGATCGGGTGGATCAGGCGGCACTGAGAGGCTGGCGAGCGCTGTCGTCGTACGTGCGGGCCACAATTCTCGTCGCGCTCGCCGACAGTATTGGGGTGCTCATCGTGGCGCTGATCCTCGGTGTCCCGGTGGCTCCGGCATTAGCTGCGCTGGTCTTCATCGGCGCGTTCGTCCCGATCGTCGGCGCGCTGGTCTCAGGTTCGGTTGCAGTCCTTGTCGCCTTGGTCGCGCTGGGATGGGTTCAGGCCTTGATCATGCTCGGCGGTGTGATCTTGGTGATGCAGGTAGAGGGCCATGTGCTGCAGCCGTTCCTCCTAGGCCGGGCAGTAAAGCTGCATCCGCTAGCCGTCGTGCTTGCCATAGCGGTGGGCGTCATTGCAGCCGGGATCGTGGGGGCGCTGTTGGCCGTACCGTTGTTGGCCTTCACCAAATCCTTTGTCTTGTCGCTAGCTGGGGGAGCGGAGCCGCCGCTGGGCAAAGCGCATCCACCAGCTCTGCCCTTGCATCGCCGTCAGCGAGTGCGGACTGGCGAGGCCTCGAGCTAGCGCGCAGGCTAGAGCGCCCAGCTAGAGGGCCCAGCTAGAGGGCCCAGCTAGAGGGCCCAGCTAGCGCGCAGGCTAGAGCGCCCAGCTAGAGTGCAGAGCCCTTCTTGTACTTGGTGTAGGACATGTTCCAGTCGCCATAGCCATTGCCGTACTCCATGTGGCGGCTGGTGCCAGTCGTCACGACCGGGTCTCCGATCAGCGTGCGGTTGAACAGCCATGCGGCGTTCGCAGTGCTCATTCCGACGCACCCGTGACTGGCATTGCGCCGACCGAAGTACCCCGCGTTCCATGGCGCAGCATGCAGGAACTCACCTGAGGAGGTAATCCGCATCGCGTATTTCACCTTCAGGTCGTACTCCTCACGAGCTCCGATCATCTGGTTGGTCATCCGGGTCACATAGCGCTTGTCCATGATCAACTTAATGCCGCTGCGAGTTTGCCAGCCCGGCTTCCCACCACTGACATAGATGCGGCGGACGAGCTTGCCGTTGCGATAGACCTTCGCCACATCGCTGTTCATATTGATCTTGGTAATCTGCGATCGACCGACGGTGAAATGGGTTGACGTCGAGTTCTGGCCGTAGATGCCGGCACCGGCGTATACGCCGTTGATATCGGCGTTCACCTTCACCTTGGTGCCCGGCTTCCAGTAGCTCTTGGGCCGGTACCGCACCTCTTTGCTCGAATACCAGTGCCAGGTGCCTACCTGTGCGGGAGAGGAAGTGACGTGCAAGTTCTTCTCGAACTCGCGCTTGTTCTTCACCGGTACATCGAAGGTCAGCACAACTGGCATTCCCACGCCGACCTGGCTGCCCTTGAGGGGATACAGCTGGGGGTAGGTCTGCTGGTTCAACGTCAAGTTGTGGGTACGGAAGGTCGTTGTTGTGGTCTTGGACTGATTGACCGTGTTTTTCCCAGTGGAGATCAACTTGTACGCGGTGGCTGGCTCGAGTCGATCTTTAGCCGTCCACGTGGTGTGGTCCTTGCCAACGCTCCCACCGACTGTGCCCTGCTGCCTGCGGCCCCGACGATCGGTGTTTGTGTAGGACAGCTTGACCTTGGTCAGGGTTCCAGAACTGGCTTTGACGCTCACCAGCGTATTGACCTGAATGTTGGTTGCACCGTTTTTGACATTGGGCTTCAAGACAACGGGGTCAGGCGTCGGGGTTGGCACAGGCTGGGTGGAGGCGGCTGCGCTCGGCTGCTGCGAGGTGGACCCGGCTGGGTTGCTGGGCTCTGCCGCGCAAGCGGCGAGGGTGGTTGCCAGCAAGACGGCCACAGTGCTGCCGTACGGCCTGCGCATTGTCCTACTCGGCATCAATAACCCCCACGCTTGGAGCCTAGGTCTGACAGCTAGCAACACCGTCGCCGCACCGATTGAGTACTAATGTGCCATCCGTCTACGACGTACTCCTAATTGACCTACTCAATGTGCCATCGAGGCAAGGTCCGCATCGGCCGACGCGCGGGGCGTTGCAGAATCGGAATGCTGGGCCCGCCCTTTCAGGGGCTGTTCTCGCATCGTGAGGGCGATGACGAACGCAATCGCCATGAAGGGCACCGCGACCAAGAAGACGTCGTCCATGGCGCGGGTGAACGCCTCGAGGACCCAGCTCTTGATCGGTTCGGGCAGCGCCCGGATCGCGGTGACGTCGTTGGTCTCGATCGGTCCGCCTGGGGCGCCGCCCTGTGCCGCTCCGACGATCTCGTTTAGATGGTGCTTGAGTCGGATGTTGAGGATGGCCCCCAATAGAGCGGTACCGATTGCGCCGCCCATCGACCGGAAGAAGGTCACCGACGCGGTGGCCACGCCCATGTTTCGCCGGTCGACACTGTTCTGGACTGCAGTCACCACGACTTGCATCGTCATGCCGAGTCCCATGCCGAATGCGAACATGATCAGCGCAATGACGTAGTACGGGGTGTCCACCTGGAGTGTGGAGAATGCAAAGAGCGCTATACCAACGACGAGTGCGCCGGTGATCGGCATCCACTTGTAACGGCCGGTCCGCGACATGATTTGGCCGCCACCGATCGAGGTGGTGAAGATGCCCACCACTAGCGGCAACATGGCCAGACCAGAGTGGGTGGCACTGAAGCCTCTTACGGCTTGTAGGTAGATCGGCAAGAAGATCAGGCCGCCGAACATGCCGAGACCCATGATCATTGCGAAGCTGATGTTGGAGGTGAACGTCCAGTGCTTGAACAGTTCCAGAGGAAGAATCGGCTCCTTGGCCTTCGCCTCCACAAGAATGAACAGTGCCGCTAATACAAGAGTGCCAACCAGGAGCCCGATGCCTATTGCAGAGCCCCAGCCCTCATCCGGGCCGGCCCAGCTGACGTACAACACCAGGCAGGTTACCGATCCCACGATGGTCGCTGCACCCAGGTAATCGACGGAGGCCGGGCGACGTACGTGATGAAGCTTCAGCGCAAATGAGGTTACGACGAGCGCAACCGTACCGATCGGAATGTTGATGAAGAAGATCCATTCCCAGCCCAGCTGGTCTGTGAACCAACCACCGAGCAGCGGACCCGCGACCGAGGAGACGCCGAAGACGGCGGCAAACATGCCTTGATACTTACCTCTCTCGCGAGGCGGAATGACATCGCCGATAACAGCAAGCGCAAGGGACATCAGGCCGCCGGCGCCAAGGCCTTGCACGGCCCGGCCGGCGATCATGACATTGATTCCGGACATGCCGAGGAAATCGGCGATCTCAGGGGAGAATCCGCAGATCAAGGAGCCGAACAGGAAAATCACGATCGCAGCCTGGAAGCTCGGCCGGCGCCCGCGGAGATCGGAGATCTTGCCCCAAAGTGGGGTGGCGGCAGTCGAGGTCAGCAGGTACGCCGTCACTACCCACGAAAGCTTGTCGAGGCCGCCCAACTCCGAAGTGATCTTCGGAAGGGCCACGGCGACAATGCTCTGGTCGAGTGCGGCTAGGAACATCCCAGCCATCAGCCCGCCGAGGACGACAAGAATTTGGCGGTGGCTCAAGTAGTCACCGCCAGGGCCGGTCGATGCTGCGGATTGGCTGGTACCGGTTGCGGGGGAGCTAGGAGCCTGCTTGGCCCCCGACTCCTCATTTCGGAGTGAGTCCTCCTCCGGGAGTGAGTCCTCCTCGCGGAGTGCGCGACGCGGCTGATAGTTAGTCATGCTTCTCCATTGACTGGGTGAGAGCCTCGACATCAGCGGCGAAGCGGGTCAGAAGTCGGTCAAGTTCTGCAAGGTCATGGGGATCCCATGACTCGAGGCACTTCTCGAGCAAGGAGCGTCGGGCGCCGAGGACGGCTTCGAAGCGTTCCAGGCCCGCTGCGCTCAGCTTCACGCGCTGGGCACGACCGTCGGCTGGGTCAGGTGCCCGCTCGATGAGTCCTGCGCTATGCAGTTGGGCAACATGCCGAGAAACCGTCGAGGCATCCAGACCTGCGCAAACAGCCAGATCTGTGACGCGCTGCGGTCCGGATGCAGCGAGATTTTTCAACAGCCAGAACGACCCGCCGTCCACTGACTCGCCGTGAGTTCGCTGGCGCATGAGCCGCCCGACGCTCAGAAGTGCCTGCATCAGCGAATCTACCGATGCCTTTCGCGACGCAGGACGCGCCTGGACAGAAGCTTGCATGCAGCAACTATATAAGTAGTTTGTATGGTGCAAGCAATTGCTTTCGGCCATCCTCGATGCGGAACCTACGTGCACGTACGTTCTGGCACTCAGGGACTAACCCCTACGAGTCCCTGAGAATAGAAAGTCGACCTTCTTTTCTCGAAAGATCAGGTTTACATTCGCCATATGACCAGTCCAGATATCAAGCCCATCCTTGACGAACTAGCCGCAGGACGCATCGACGCCGCCGAGGCGGCCCGTCGAATCGACGCCTTGAAGGCCTCGGAATCCACCTC
>JBKPEY010000564.1:0-3600 GCA_046744405.1 Actinomycetota bacterium | reverse complement strand
CCTCTCGACCATTCGATCGGAAACCGATCTCACCAGAGAGCACACAGGAGATCTCGTCCTCGCGACTGTGGATGTGCGGTGGGATCAAGACGCCTGGATCAAACGTGTGCTCCACGATCGAGATGGCGCCAGTCTCCGACGCCGCAAGCTTGACGGTTGCGGTGAAGCCCGGAACGAGGGTGACCTCGCGGCTGTCGGCTTGGACGACAGCGAGCCGAGCCGAAGAGTGCGCGATCGACATATCAGCCTCCATACTTTCGCAATTCAGTACTGTATTGTCATTATCATGATCAGCTCGAGATCGACTGTTGTCAATGGTTGAACAGAACCGTATTGCGAAAATGCGCAGGCCATACCGCCTGCGTGCGCGAGCCGACTCGATGGATCGGACTCGGGCGCGAATCACGGAGGCTGCGATCGAGCTTCACGGCAGCATCGGCCCAGCCGCGACGACGATGAGTGCCGTCGCCGAGCGGGCAGGCGTTACGCGTGCGACGCTGTACCGCCACTTCCCCAACGAGCAGGCGCTGTTCACCGCCTGTAGCGCGGAGTGGCGGCGCGGCAACCCCGCGCCCAATCCTGATCAGTGGAGAGACATTTCCGATCCGTACGACCGACTCCGAACCGCGCTGCCGCTGCTATACAGCTGGTATCGATCTTCGGAGATGATGCGTGCCAACCTGCTCCGGGATCTGGCGACACTGCCATCGCCTATCCGTCATGGGATCGAGTCCTATCCACGTGCTGTCGGAGACGTCCTCGACTCCGCCTGGCCACGTCGGTCCCGACTGCGCCGGGCCGCGATCGCCCACGCCGTCGCGTTCGAGACTTGGCAGTCGCTTGCCCACGAAGGCATGAGCGATGTCGAAGTCACGAAACTGATCATCGGGTTAGTTTCGACAGGCGCGGGCGCGGGCGCGCAGCCCGGCCGGTCGGCCAGGCCGGAGCACAGCCTGCCGCCGTCACATGGTTCGTGATCATGGTGACCACAGACGCAGCACCATTGCTTCAGTGATTGTTGCTGGCGTCGAACAGCAGCGATTTCAATCCGCGTCGTACGCCGGGCACGTCAGCCACTTGCCGGATAGCGAGGAGTGTGCCAGCCACGTACGGGTCAGGGCTCTCGCCGGGGTCATGCCGGAGAATCAGCCGTTCTCCCATGCCGCCGAAAATGATCTCGGTCGAGACCGCGAAGCCGGGCAGCCGCACCGAGTGAATCCGAGTGCCGGCCACCTCGGCCCCTCGCGCTTCAACCGGACCGTGTAGCTCTGACAGCGCTACGGGTGAGTGTGGTGCGTGGACTTCTGCAAGGGCCTCCGCGAGCTCCCGAGACGTGCCGCTGGGCACATCCGGCTTGGTAGCGCTGGCGCAGTCGATGATCTCCCAGTGGCCCACATGCTGGGCCGCGAGCGCCGCAGCGTGGTTGAGGATCGCGGCCATGACCGAGAAGTTGCCGGCGGCCACCACCCCTATACCGCGGGCGCGGGCCAGATGATCCAGCTGCTCATGATCATCGGCGGTAAGCCCGCTCGAGCCGACGACCACGTGGACTCCGGCTTGCAATGCGGTCCACACGTTCTCCTTGACAGCGGAGGCACTGGTGTAGTCGAGCCGGACATCGACCTCCATGGAGTGCAGAGCCTCGGATACAGAGCCATAAATCAGCCCGTCGCTTCCAGATTCTGTGGCATCGGCCAGCGTTCGCCCTGCCGCCGACCGCGATACCCCGCAGGTCAAGATCAGATCCTCCGCTATGTCGATCGCCGCAACGATCGGCGGCGCGGTCCAGCCGGTGACGCCCGCGAAACAGACCTTGATCACTAGTCGACCCTAATGCGCATCCATGCTCACAGCCGGCGAACTCAACGCTGTGCCATGCTGATCGCGTGTTCCGCATGCTGGAACTACTCGGCGGATTGTCGTTGGTTACCGACATCGGCACGGGTTCACCCTTGGAGGAGTCCCTCAAGCGCTGCCTGGTCGCAGGTCGGCTCGCCAAGATCATCGGCTGCAGCGATTCCGAGCTCAGCGACGTTCTCTACACCGCGCTGCTACAACATCTCGGCTGTACTGCGTACGCGCACGAGGTTGCCCGGGTGTGGGGCGACGACATCGTCACTACGCGGGTGATGTTCCTTCGCAGCTCTGGTGAGCCGGCGGACCTGTGGCGGGTCTGGGTACCCGAAGTCGCGAACGCGACGGGTCGGTCGAAGGCCAGGGTCTTGGCTACCACGGTTGTCACGGCGAAGCGGATGGAGGCCGAAGGTCCGCCCGCCACTTGCGAAGTCGCC
This sequence comes from Actinomycetota bacterium, assembly GCA_046744405.1. Taxonomy (GTDB): domain Bacteria; phylum Actinomycetota; class Actinomycetes; order Propionibacteriales; family Propionibacteriaceae; genus Microlunatus. The sequence continues at coordinate 1,309 of JBKPEY010000564.1, read as the reverse complement.
AGCGGCGCCGCACGAGCGCTCGGTCTGCCCGAGCCAGTTTGGGTTGGCCTGTCACACATGTTCGCGATGTGGGATGGCAAGGGCTTGCCGAGCGTGGCAGCAGAGGCGATCCCGTTGACTGCGCGGATCATGCAGGTTGCCTTCACCGCAGTCATGTTCGCCCTTCATGCCAACACCGATGTGGCCATCGCTGAAGTCCGGCGGCGAGCTGGCACGCAACTGGATCCCGACCTCGCCGACCTGATCATCCAGCGAGCCGATGAGCTGCTGATCGATCTTGATCAAATTGATGCATACCAAGCGGTGCTCGATGCCGAGCCAGCACCCATACGCCAGGTCGAGCAGGCCGAGCTAGGCAATGTGGCGCGTACCTTCGGCAATCTGGTCGACTTGAAAAGCCCCTGGTTGCGTGGCCATTCTGCAGCAGTTGGTGATCTTGCAGCGGCTGCCGCCGGAATACTGGGGCGCCGGCAAGACCTCGACACGCTACGCGTCGCCGGTTATCTACATGATCTTGGAAGAGTCGGCGTGTCCAGCGCCATATGGGACAAGCCCGGCCCACTGAACACGGCCGAGCGAGAGCAGGCGCGGCTACATGCCTACCACAGCGAGCGCATCCTCGCTCGTATCCCATCCCTGGCGGGCCTGGCCACGCTCGCAGGCCAGCACCATGAACGTAGCGATGGCAGCGGATATCACCGTGGCGCCACCGCAGCCCAGCTGTCGATGTCCTCTCGGGTACTGGCCTGTGCGGACGCCTACCGCAGCATGATCGAAGATCGCCCGCATCGAAAAGCGATAGCAGCAGCCGTAGCCGCGGATCGGCTGGAGGCGGACGCGAAGGCTGGTCGGTTCGATGCCGACGCCGCTGCAGCCGTTATTGAGGCCGCCGGACTACGCCGCGCGGTACGCCATAGCCGCCCGGCCGACCTGACCGAACGCCAGGTGGACGTCCTGCGGCTGGTCTCCCGTGGCCTCTCCAACGCCGAGATCGCGGAACGGCTGGTGCTCTCCAGGCGAACAGTCGAGCACCATGTCCAAGACATTTACGCCAAGATCGGCGCCTCCACCCGCGCGGCGGCCGCCATGTTCGCCATGCAACACGGGCTGCTCGATCAATCTGGGTAGGACTGATCATGGTGAACATCCCGCCTAGTCAGCTACCTGTGCAGCGTTTTCGGTCCGCACCGAGTCCGCATGATTTTGAACTTTGGCCATGAGGTCCAAAGCCGCCCACCGCCGCAACCGCCAGTAGTGGATTAAGAAGCGGCTGCCGTGCGCCATCTGCGGCCAGCCCATCGACTATGAC
>JBKPEY010000270.1:0-4722 GCA_046744405.1 Actinomycetota bacterium | reverse complement strand
TGGGATCGCGTCAAGTTCTTGCTGCTGCTGGGAATTGCGTGGCTGATCCTGCTCTGGGCCTCGATAGCAAACAACCCGATCATGCCGTTCACCGACGCAGTTCGGCTGCAGGTACGCAGTGGCTGGTGGCTGTTGGCCCTGATGGGCCTGGAGGCCATCCGGCAGGTTCATTTTCTGATCAGTGAGCACTGGGCGGGTTATCACCAGTTCTGGACAAAGACGCTGTTTGGCCGCTTCGACCGCGCGATTCGGCGGAGGTTTTCGGACTGGACACGATTCCGTATCGCTCGTGTCCTGAAGATTCTGATCTGGGTTGGGCTGTATGCCGTAGTCGCGGGGAAGATTCTCGACACTTCACCCGCGCTAGCGATCTTCGAGGCCCCCGCGATCCTGTGGCAGCTGATGCCCTTCGTCCTCCAGCTGGCTTTTGCATTCTTCTTCATCGCGTTCCAGTTCATTGGCTTGTTCTGGTTGTTGTCGCGTGGCGGTGTCGATGTTTATTACCCCGACGACATCACGACCCGGTTTGGAGATGTCTGGGGACAAGATCATGTGCTGGCGCGGGTGAAGGAGAACATCCTCTTTCTTGAGGACCCGGACGAGATCGAGGAAAAGGGCGGCTATGTACCCGGCGGTCTTTTGCTCTGGGGACCTCCGGGAACAGGTAAGACGCTGATGGCTGAGGCTGTCGCAGGCGAGACCGGAAAGCCATACGTCTTCGTTGACCCCGGCGCGTTCATCAACATGTTCTTCGGCGTGGGCATCCTCAAGGTGAAGTCACTGTTCCGCAAACTCCGGAAGTTGGCGTTGCGGTACGGCGGTGTGATCGTCTTCTTCGACGAGGCCGACTCACTGGGAAACCGTGGCGCGGTCGGTCAGGTCGGTCCCGGCGGGGGTCCCGGACGGGCTGGGCCAGCGCCGTTCCGGGCTACTGGCTGCCATGGTTTCTCATATCTCTCCACCGACACCCAGCTGATGCTGGTACGCACATCGATGCAAAACGACGCATCGGTCATCGAGGAACAGCGGCCTCGTCGCTGGAAGCAATTTATGCCAGGCGCAGCCATGGGTGGCGGCGGCGGAATGGGAACGCTGCAAGCCCTGCTGACCGAGCTGTCTGGTCTGAAGAAGCCGCGGGGGCTCATCAACCGGTACGTCCGGCGGGCTTTGGGCATGAAACCAAAGCCGCCACCCAAGTACCGGATCCTGGTGATGATGGCAACCAACATGCCAGAAGCCCTGGACGAAGCGTTGCTGCGACCGGGCCGTATCGACCGGATCTACAAGGTCGGCTATCCAAGCAAGGCCGGCCGGGTGCGGACGTACGAGGGATATTTCAACAAGGTGCGGCACGAACTCACGGCCGAGAACATGGACAAGTTGGCGACCATCACGCCGTACGCGACGGGCGCCACCATCAAGGATCTCGTCAACGAGTCACTTATCACTGCGATCCGCGACGGTCGCGACGTCATTACCTGGAAAGACGTCATGAAGGCCAAGCAACTGCGCGAGCTTGGACCGCCCGAGGACGTGGAGTACATCGAGCGCGAGCGGCACGCAGTGGCCGTGCACGAGGCCTGTCACGCCATCACGGCGTACCGGACGCGCCGGCACATGGACATCGACATTGCGACCATCGAGAAGGGCAGCGACTACCTCGGGATGGTCGCCAGCATCCCGCCGGAAGATCAATTCACGCGATGGCGGACGGAGTACGACTCTGACATCCTCGTTTCGCTTGCCTCCCTGGCTGGCGAACGGATGTTCTTCAGCGATGACAGCTCTTCTGGTGTATCGGGTGACCTCGAGTCCGCAACCTCGGTCGCCTCGTACATGGAGGGCTTCTGGGGCATGGGCTCGACCGTGTCGTCCTACTCCACTGCGAAAAAGCTGGAAGTCGGCGCTCCTGGCGGCCGTTCGGGCAAGAAGCACGAGGATCCCGAGGCAATGATGCGTCGAGCCCTTGCCGATCGGATCGAGGACAAGCTGGCGGACATGCTGGACCGCGTCGAGTCCTTGCTGAAGGACAACCGTCGCCAGGTCCTCGCGCTGGCGCATGCCCTGGAGACCCATCGGACGCTGACCGGTGACGACGTCGAGGCCGTACTCGAAGGCCGCGAGGGGCTGGCCGTGGATGGCAGACCATACGGCGATCCCACCTTCGCCGGACAGCTGGAGGACTATCACCGAGCTGCAGTCGAGGCGCATGAGGGGCATGGGCACGTCCTGGTCACGTTGCCTGAGGTGCGCCAGCCGGTGCCGTCGGATCAGGTCGCGGAACGGCCGTTGGACGCCGCTCGCTGATTGATCGCGCACGGGCCGATCACCTCGACCGTCGCGAGCCTGCCAGTCGCTAAGCCTTCGCGATCGCCAGGGTTTCGCCCGGCTCTATGCGCGTTGCCAGCGTCTCGGATTTGATCCAGCCTTCATGATGGAGCAGATCATCACCGTTCGGTAGCGTCAGTACGATCCGGTCGGTCAGCTCCAGACCGGCGTCCTTCCGCATGGTGTTGACGGTGTGTATCAACTCATAGACCCGGCCCCGGAGCTCCAGCTCGGGGTCGATCTCGGTATCCAGCGCGACCGACAGCGCTAGGTCGTTGGCAATCGCCCAGCCGCTGATCTCGACCCGCTCGCCGCGAATCAACTCCTCAGCTTCGAGCTCCAGGTCGGCAACCCGAACGCGCCCGTCGCCAAGCTCCTCGGCTTCACCGCGTTCCAGCGCGGCCTTGACCTCGCGTACCTTCGACCCCAGGCGCGGGCCGAGCACCCGAAGGGTGGGCAGCAGCCGTACTTGAGCCACCGGCCCTTCATCGAATGCGACCTCGTCCACCCGAAGTTCCTCGGCGATTTCGTCGGCGTGGTCCCTGGCGAGCTGCGCGCCCCGGACATAGACACGCCGGAGTGGCTGGCGCAGCTTCACGCCCGCGCTGCTACGCGCCTCCCGACCGAGCTCCACAATCCGACGTACCTCGGCAATTTCGACGAGTAGCCGCTGATCGGGCTCTTTCACCTGCGGCCATTCCGCGAGAAAGACGCTCTCTGGCGCATCCTCGCAAACATCGGCGACAAGGTTCCGCCACAGATGATCACTCAGAAATGGCATTACCGGCGAGATCACCCGCAATCCCGTCACGACCGCAAACCAGAGCGTCCGGAATGCCGCCTCATCGTAGGAATAGAAGCGCCGCCGGGACCGCCGGATGTACCAGTTAGAGAGGTCATCGACGAATGCCTCGAAGGCAGCGATCACCCGGTAGCTGAGCTGTTCCTCCAGCGCGGCGGTGACATCGGCAACAAGCTTCTCGGTCCGTGCCACGAGCCAGCGGTCGAGCGGGCGCAGCTCGATCCCGGCCGGCCCGGCTTTCAGATCATTCAGCGTCGGCCGGAAGCCCTCGATGTTGGCGTACCTGGCAAGGAACCCGACCGAATTCCAGAACGTCAGCAGTTTGCGCTTGATCTCATGCGCCGGGCCGTAGCCGAAATGCAGATCACGGTCAGGCGGCTGATCGCAGTACTGCCAGCGCATGACGTCCGCGCCCATCCGGGCGAACGCCTCCTCGGCGGCGATGAGGTTGCCCCAGGAGCCGTGCATTTGGCGCCCGTGCTCGTCGAGCATCTTCTCGTATCCGAGAACCGACCGGAACGGCGCTTTGTCCACAAGGCAGACCGACATGAACAGCTGCGAATAGAACCAAAGCCGGATCTGCTCGCGCATCTCTGACACCCAGCTGGCGGGAAACCAGGTCTCCCAATATGCATGATCGGGGAGGTCGGCGCCGGTAAGCCCCTTGGCGGCACCATTTCCGTACCCGCCCTCGATCCAGTTCGGATTTTGCCAGCCGAGCGTGGAAAATGGCACGATCCCGGCGTCGAGCCAGACGTCGCCGATCTCGGGAATCCGTTGTACGCCTTCGGTTCCGCACGCTGGGCAGCGGATCACGACGGCGTCGATCCAGGGTCGATGCAGCTCGGTCAGCCCATCGATGCCGGCCGTCGCCAGCTCCTCGAGTTCGGCCTTCGATCCGACCACAGTCGTGTGGCCGCAGTCGCAGGGAAAGATCGGAAGCGGCAGCCCGAAGTAGCGGCGGCGCGAGATATTCCAGTCCCCCATGTTGCGCAGCCAGTCATCCATCCGCTTGCCGAAGTACGCCGGGGTCCACTCGACGGTGGCATTAGCCTCGAGCAGCCGCGGCCGCACCTCATCGACGGCTATGAACCAGTCGTCGGCGATGCGGAAGATCAGCGGAGTGTGGCAGCGCCAGCAGAACGGATAGCGGTGCACGTACTCATCCGCAGCGATCAAGCGGCCCCGCCCGGCAAGATCGGTCGCGATCTGTTCGGCCGATTCCGACGTCGAGAGTCCATGCAGCCAGCCGAAGCGGTCGTAGAAGCGCCCTCCTTCGTCTACGGGGGTGATCACCGGGAGGTCGTAGACGCGGGAGAGCTCGAAGTCCTCCGCGCCGCAGCCTGGTGCGATGTGTACCAGGCCGGTGCCCTCCTCCATCGAGACCTCGTCCCATCCGATCACTCGGTGGTCGAGGTTCTCGGCCGCCGGCAGGTGATCAAATGGCCCCACGTATCGCCAGCCGACGAGCTCAGATCCGCGCCGGCGCTCGAGGAAGGTCGCGTCGCGGTAGCGCTCGACCGCCACCCACTCGCCGTCCTCCTGAAGGCCGTATTCCTTATCGGGATGAACCGCGGCGGCGACGTTCGCAG
>JBKPEY010000032.1:0-4425 GCA_046744405.1 Actinomycetota bacterium | reverse complement strand
CGGCCGATGTTTCCCAATCCGCCGGGCCTGCTACCAATAGAGCCGCACTCGCCGGGGCTGCGCGATCGCATCTGGTGGGGAGCCGGAACCCGGCAAACAGCCGAGTGGGCCGCAGAGCAAGGCATGAACCTGATGAGTTCGACGTTGCTTACCGAAGACACCGGTGTCCCGTTTCACCAACTCCAGGCCGAGCAGATTCAGCGGTTCTGGGACGCCTGGAAGGCCGCCGGTCATCAACGTGAGCCACGAGTCTCCGTCAGCCGCAGCATCTTTCCGATCGTGAGCGACCTCGACGACGCGTACTTCGGTCAGGCGTCCGATAGCCAGGACCACGTCGGTTACCTAGACGGTGGCCTAGCCCGATTCGGCAAGACCTATGCCGGCGAACCCGACCAGCTGGTGAAGGAACTTGCCGACGATGAGGCGGTCGCGGCTGCAGACACTCTGCTTCTCACTGTTCCAAATCAGCTAGGTGTCGACTACAACGCCCATCTGATCGACAGTGTGGTGCGCTACATTGCGCCGGAGCTTGGCTGGCGCTGAAGCGGTCCGCGGTAAGAGGTTCTCAGCTGCGCCACAATCGATTTGTGCTGTCGCGGAACGATCTGACCGGCGGCGAGCAGATTCGACAAGTCGAGAAGCTCGTGACGGCGGCCCAGCGCGCCGGTGTCGATGATCTCCGAGTGCTCGACGCAATGCGAAGAGTGCCCCGGGCGGCGTTCGTACCGCTCGATCACGTCTGGTCGGCCTACCGCGACGAACCTGTGCCGATTCCCCATGGCCAGGTAACCACCCAGCCGTCTTTGTCGGCCCGCATGGTTCAGGCCCTAAGGCTCACAGGAACAGAACACGTCCTGGAGGTAGGGACCGGCTACGGCTACCAGACAGCGTTACTTGCTGAGCTGGCGTCATTCGTGACGAGCATCGAGCGATGGCCGGACGTGGCTGCGATGGCCCGGCGCCATCTCGCAGGACAAGAGATCAAAAACGTGCGGGTTCTGGATGGCGACGGTACTGAAGGTGTCCCGGACGGTGCGCCGTACGACGCGATTGTGGTGTCGGCTGCCTTTCCAGAGGTGCCTGAACCGCTCGTCAAGCAGCTCGGAATTGCTGGCCGTTTAGTCCAGCCGATCGGTCCAGGCGGCGCCGAACGAGTGACCGTGTTCGAGGGGAGCGCGGAGGGTCTGGTCTTGTTGGAGGTGGTCAGTCGTGCCAGGTTCGTACCGCTGTACGGCCGATATGGGTACCAGTAACAGCTCAGCGACTCTGCCTTGGCCCACCCCGTCGTTACTCGGGTTCTAGGGTGCGCACATCGGTGTTGGCCCCACACACCACTACCGCGACGCGCTCACCGGGAGCGGGTTGGTAGACACCGGAGCTAAGTGCCGCATAAGCGGCCGCGGCCCCATGCTCGGCTGGGATGCGGTATTCGCGCCACAGTTGCACGCGCGCCGAGACGATGGCGTCCTCCTCCACCAGGATCGAGGTTGGCGGGAGTCGGGAAGCGACACTGAACGCGATTTCGCCGATGCGGCGGGCGCCGAGAGAGTCGGCTGCCACACCAGACACCGACACATCGACCGGGTGGCCGACGTTGAGCGCAGTATGCAGGGTGGGGCAGGTCTCGGGTTCGACTGTAACGACTCGTGCCCGGCCCGCGGCTGCCGCCGCGATGCCGGCGTAAAGTCCGCCCCCACCCACGGCCACAACGATGGTTTCGATGCTTGGCTCGTCCTCCAACATCTCCTCGGCGAGGGTGCCGGCACCGGCCGCGACCTCGAGCTGGTCGTACGCGTGGGACAGCAGCGCTCCGCGTACTTTCGCGTAGTCGATCGCTGCTTCGGATGCCTCGGCATACTCTGAGCCGACCTGTCGTACGTCGGCGCCGTATTCACGGATCCGTTCGATCTTGACCGGCGGTGCCGTTTCAGGCACGAACACCGTTGCCTTCACCCCGACTGTGGCAGCGGCGTAGGCGTTCGCTAGTCCCGCATTGCCGCCGGAGGCGATCACGACGCCGGCTGAGGGGTCAAGCTCTCCGCGATCCCGAGCGGCGACTAGGCGGTTGAAGGCTCCTCGGGCTTTAAAGACGCCAGTGTGCTGCAAGAACTCGCACTTCAGCCAAAGTGCCCCGGTTGGCGTCGCGACTTGGAGCAAGGGCGTGCGCCGGACATAGCCGTTGATGCGCATCCCAGCCGTAAGCACATCGTCTCGTGTGATCACGGCTTCAGCGAATCACGGGTAGGGCGGGCGAGTCTCGGACGCCAAAGCTCAACTATCAGACAAGGACAACGGAACCCGGACGAGGTTCAGCCGACGCAACACGCCCAAGATCAAATTGAGCGTCATCAGGATGCCTAATCCGGTAGCGACGATCATCACCGAGATTTCATGGGCAAGCACCGCCCAGGTGAGCCATATGGTCTGATTCAGCACGCAATAGGCAAGCCACCACAAAGACACCCCGTGGACGCTCCGGGACACGGCAAGAGAACGCAACTGGGCTATCTGGGATAGTGCAGCCGGTATAAACGCGATCACGGCGAAGGCAATTGGTCCGGAAAATACGTCCACCGCTACCATGAGCGCTCCGAGCAGAATCCCGGGAACAAACAGTTGCCAGAGCCGAATGCCTCGGTGACGCCAAAGCAAGATCAAAATCGTCGATGTGCACAGCGCGTACACCGTGTTTGACACCACGATGTTCGGGTGGTGGGTGATCACTCCATGTGCCATCCAGGCCAGATTGACTCCAATTAGTAGCCGCCAGGTGAGTGGCGAGATACCAGTTGTCGCGCTGGTTCGCAGGATGCGGACGACCTGTGGAAGGGCGACCAAAGCACCCGTTACGGCACCAATCCAGCCAAGAATGTCAACGAACACAACCAAAACCTTCTGCAGCCAAGGAAAAAGCCGCGGATGTGGATCGATAAGTCAGGCGGAACAAGGTCGCCGACCTGCGCGGCCCATTCTGATGCCGCCAAACTCGAACTCCTCGTTACTCGCTAGCTGGGGCCAGTCGAGATTTATTCCCCCATCGGATAGTCATGGGAGCAGAGCGCCCTACTGTTCGAGCACTCTGCAAGGATGAAACTCCCTGTATTTACGCTCAAGTAGGGCTGTTCGACTTCGGTTGATCCTTGACAGAGCTACTTCGGTTGATCCTTGACACTCTGAATCACAGGTTAAGCCCGGGGTCTGGAGCCCTGGGCGTGTTTCTTCCTCACCTCCCCGGTGCTGGTGCGGGTCACGGTCTTCAGCAGTTCATCTTCGATCCAGAACTGCAGCAGCTGGTCGGTGACCAGCACGTCGCAGCGTTGTCCGGCGCGGTGTTTGCCGAGGCTGACTTGCTGCCAGCTGACGCACACGATGCCGTTGGGTCCGACCCGGCGGGAGACCCAGCCGTCGCCGTCTCGAGCCGCGGCGCGCGCCGACCTGTGCACCGCCAGGGCGGGCGCCGCGGGATCCGCCGAACCCGACCGCGGCTGATCGAACGATCCGGCGCTGTTGGTAAATCGTTCGGCTGGGGTGGCATCGTCGATGGCTTGATGGGGGCGGGCGGTGTTGTAGTAGCCGACCCATTCGTCCAAGGCGCCCTGCGCGGTGTGCAGGTTGGGAAACACCTGTCGGGTGTCGAACTCTGCGCGCAGGGTGCGGTGAAACCTTTCGATCTTCCCGGTCGTGGTCGGCGACCGCGGCAGGGTCAGTAGATGCTCGATCCCGTTCTCGCGGCAGATCGCGTCGAACAACACCTCCACCGGAGGGACGAAGAACTTCCCGGTGAACACCCGCCCGTTGTCAGTCAAGATCTGCTCAGGCACCCCAAAGCGAGCCATCGCCATGGTCAGCCCATCGCAGACCGGCCTGGTCCGTTCCCGCGGCATCAACCGCGCCGACACACAGAACCGGGAATGATCATCAATCCCCGTCAACGCCTTCGCGTGGCTGCCGTCGGCGAGCAGGAAGCCGCCCACGGTGTCCATCTGCCACAACTCATTCGGACGGCCCCGCTCCCACCGCTTCCACGCCCGCTTGCGGCGCCGCCGCCCGTCCGGCGTCACCAGCCCCGCCCGCCGCAGACAGCGATACACCGAGGACTCGGTTACCGCGAGGCCTGGACCGGCCTTGCTGACCTCGACCGCGATCCGCCGCGGACCCCACGACGGATGCCTCCGCCGGGCCTCCAACACCGCCGCCTCCACCGCCGCCAGCATCTGGTGCGGGGAGGACAACGGCCGATGCGACCGGTCGACCAAACCCTCCAACCCGCCGGCCTCATACTTTGCCAGCCAGGCATGCAGACTCTGCCGCGACACCCCCGCCGCCGCCGCCGTCTCAGTCACCGTCCGGCCATCCTTGATCACCGCGAGCACTGCCTGATAGCGCTGCTCGGCCACGCTCAACTCCCTCATACGGGAGTGTCAA
>JBKPEY010000247.1:0-2444 GCA_046744405.1 Actinomycetota bacterium | reverse complement strand
GGTCGCCTGTCCAGGAAAGAGGGGGTCGCGTGGATGACTGCCAACGACGTACGCATCGAAGTAGGGCAACAATAAGACGCTGCCCACCGCCTCCTTGGCAGGCGGCATGGACGTGTCACCTTCGACTACCCACGCCGGTGTGCCGTCGAAGGTCACTTCAGTCAAGTGCCGCTGACACTGCTCGAACTGCTCGATTGCCCAGAGGGGCGGCGCACCAATCCATTGAGCGAACTTTTGTGGCGTCGCCGGCCCGTATGCGAACAGGTAGTCCCTGATCAATTTCGCGATGGCCTCATCGTGGGGCGATGGCCTGAAGTTCTGCAGCCAGCGACGCGGGTTGGTGTAGGTGACGCGGCGGCCGCGGTTCGGGCCGAAGCACAATACGCCGCGGTGACTGGCCGTGCCCACCGCCTGCCGCCATCGAGGCCAGTACTCCTGAAACGCCGGCATAACGCGATCGCCTGCCCAGGCTCCGACTCGTTCTACGACCGCCTGGTCCAACTCATCGATGGTCAGCTCAGCGTCCTCAAGCGCCTCGCCGATGGCAGCAACGATCTCTTCAGCCTGCTCTACTGATAGACGTACGTCGTCTGGAAAGGGGGAATGGGACGGGATCGCAGAAAGCGCAGCTGTCCATACCGGAAGGTCTTCGGCAGCAAGCAGATGCACGGTGCCTCGTGGACCGTGCGTTTTGATCAGTCTGTGCTCCTCCCACAGTGAACGCCGGACAGTCGCGCGGGTGGCTCCGTCAATACGCAACGCGATCGACAACTCGGCCGCAGACAGCACTTGGGCATGAGCGCCACAGATTCTCGCAGCGATCTGCATTGGATCGGTTCCCGGCTGTGCCGCGCGGAGCAGCCAATGCCGCTGCAGGCGCCGGGCGTTCGCCCTTGGCCAAGAGACTTCCATTAGATCTGCATGTCGGCGAACCGCGAGTAATGACCCTGGAATGCAACGGTGATCATCTTTGTCGGGCCGTTGCGATGCTTGGCGACATCAAAATCGGCTTCGCCGGCTCGATCGGAGTCTCTGTCATAAAGATCGGGTCGATTGAGCAAGATCACAACGTCTGCGTCCTGCTCCAGGCTTCCGCTCTCACGAAGATCAGAAAGCATCGGCCGCTTGTCCGTCCGCTGTTCGGGGCCGCGATTGAGCTGGGAGAGTGCCACGACCGGCACGTCGAGTTCCTTGGCCAGCAGCTTGAGCTGTCGGGAGAATTCGGAGACCTCCAGTTGACGCGATTCGACCTTCTTGCCGGAGGTCATCAGCTGGATGTAATCAATAATCACCAGTTTCAGATCATGCCGCTGCTTGAGCCGCCGGGCCTTCGCTCTAATTTCCATGATGGTTAAGTTCGGTGAGTCATCGATGAAAAGTGGCGCCTCGGACACCTGGCCCATCTTCGCCGACACACGATTCCAATCCTGATCACTCATCCGACCGCCGCGGATGTGCGACAGCGGAATGCTTGCCTCGGCAGACAGTAATCGCATGGTGATCTCGATTTGGCTCATCTCCAAACTAAAAATTACCGAGGTAAGGGCACTCTTGATCGATGCTGACCGAGCAAAGTCAAGTGCCAGGGTGCTCTTGCCGACGGCAGGCCTGGCTGCAATGATCACCAGCTGCCCCGGATGCAGACCATTGGTCAGCTCATCAAGATCGGCAAATCCGGTTGGCACTCCGGACAAGCCCGCGCCGCGCGACTCGATGGCCTCCATCTCATCGAGGGTTGGCTGCATCAGTTCGGACAGCGGCTTGTAGTCCTCTGACAATCGCCGGTCGGTGACGGAGTAGATCTCCGCCTGCGCTCGGTCGACGATGTCATCAACATCGCCCTCGGCGGCGTACGACATCTGGCCGATCCGTACGGAGGCATCCACGAGCCGACGCAAGATCGCTTTCTCATGCACGATTTGGGCGTAATAACCGGCGTTGGCCGCCACCGGGACGCTTGCCAGCAGGGTGTGCAGGTATGGCGCCCCGCCGATGCGCAGCAACTCGCCGCGCTTACCCAACTCGTCAGAGACCGTGACGGCGTCAGCCGGCTCTCCCCGTCCGTACAGGTCGAGAACGGCGTTGTAGACCTGCTCATGCGCCGGCCGGTAGAAGTCAGTCCCCCGCAGCACCTCAACGACCTCGGCGATGGCGTCCTTGCTCATCAACATGGCGCCGAGCACGCACTGCTCAGCCTCCATGTCCTGTGGCGGCGTACGGTCGGACAGTGTTCGGGGGGATTGGCGAGGCGCCTCGCCGCTATAGGGCGGCATCACCTCGGCAACACTCACCCTTGCTCCTTAATAATCGGTTGGACGCTGCCCCCGAGCCCGCCGGACACCCGTCCTCACACCAGTCGATACGTACCAATCGAATACGTGTTCGGAACGGTAGTGGCGAGCACTGACACGTACACTCTCGTGACGCCGGGCAGGTCAACGGCG
>JBKPEY010000582.1:0-4930 GCA_046744405.1 Actinomycetota bacterium | reverse complement strand
AAGATCTCGGCGTACGCGGACGCTAAACGGAGTGGGTCGTGGCGCGGCGAGCCATCGCGAGCGGCGAGGTCGGCGACAACTAAACGGGCCCCAAGAGACTCCGCCCGGGAAGCCAGATGCGGGTCATCTGAGGCAAACCCGCTGTCAGCGAGTACGAAGTCGAGCCGCAGGTCGGGGGCGTGATCGGCGAGCAGCTCGATGTGCTTCGCGGCTGAGAATCCGGCGGTCTCACCAGCCGGCTCGAGGTTCAGGGTGAGGATGCGCCGGGCGTGCGTCGTGTTCATCGCTTCGGCAAGCTTGGGCACCAGCAGGTGTGGGATCACTGAGGTAAACCAGGATCCCGGCCCCAAGACGATCCAGTCGGCCTCTAACACGACCTGGATCGAGTCCGGACAGGCCGGCGGATCATGCGGCATCAGACGTACTGAGCACACCTCGCCGGTGGTGGTGGCAACTCGAGCTTGGCCGCGGATCTCGGAGATCTCATCTGGCTTTTCCGAATCGATTCCGATTACGTCGGCGGCGATCTCCAACGGCACTGAGGCCATCGGCAACACCCGCCCCTTGGCGCCCAGCAGCTTGGCCACCATGTCCAGCCCTGCGACGGGATCACCCAAACGTTCCCATAGCCCGACGATCAGCAGGTTGCCAATTGCATGATCATCTAAGGGACCGTGAGTGTTGAACCGGTATTGCAGCACATCGGCCCAGGTACGACCAGACTCATCATCACCACACAGTGCTGCGAGCGCCATCCGGAGATCTCCCGGAGGAAGGCAGTCGAGCTCATCGCGGAGCCGGCCTGACGACCCACCGTCGTCAGCGACGGTGACGACTGCCGTCAAGTGATCGGTAACCCGCCGCAGGGCGGTCAAAGATGCGGCCAGTCCATGCCCCCCACCGAACGCGACAACGGCTGGAAGGGTGGGACCCAATGAGCCCGATGGAAGGATGCGGGCCACGTCGCGGGGCGTCACTCTCGACCCAAGTCGCGGTGCAGAACAGTGGTTGGCAGCCCGGTCGCCCGCAGCCGTCGCGCCAACTCCTCAGCCATCGATGAGCTGCGATGCTTGCCTCCGGTGCAGCCGATGGCGAGTGTGGCGAACCGCTTGCCCTCAGTGACATAGCCAACCGATACGACTTGCATCAGGTCCTGCATGGATGTCAGGAATGCGTCGGCCCCGGGCTGCCCGAGCACGTAGTCGCTGACCGGTTTGCTAAGGCCAGTCTGGGGACGCAGCTCAGGAATCCAGTGCGGATTCGGCAGGAAGCGCACATCAAACACCATGTCGGCGTCCACCGGGATGCCGTATTTGAAGCCGAACGACAGCAGCGTGACCCGCAGTTGATCATCGGTGCTGCCGCCGTAGGCATGGGCGACCCGGGAGCTCAACTGGTGGATGTTCAAAGACGATGTGTCGATCACCAAGTCCGCCGCTGCTCGCAACGTGGCGAGCGTCTCGCGCTCTCTATGGATGCCGTCCAGCAGCCGACCATCACCCTGCAGTGGGTGCGGGCGCCGTACCGACTCCTGACGGCGTACGATGACGTCGTCAGCTGCTTCCAAGAACAAGATCTCGGGCAGCGTACCGATTGCAGCCAGTTCGGTGAACATCGTGGGCAACTGCTCGAAGAAGCCGCGGGTACGGACATCCAGCACCACGGCCAGCCGCGTGAGGTTGATTTCGCGCGCCTGTCGGCAGACTTCCGACAGCACGCTGGGAGGAAGGTTGTCTACGACGTACCAGCCGAGGTCCTCCAGGCTGTGGGCTGCGGTGGAGCGTCCGGCGCCCGACATGCCGCTCACGACGACCAGTCGGAGCGGCTTGGTCAGGCCCTCAGTGTCGAGCTGTCCGTCAGGGCTGCGCTCATCACCGGGGGGACGATCCCCCCGCACCCCCCCGAAACTGTCGCTGGTCACGTGGTCGATTATTCCCGTATCAGTCACATGGGAGCGAGCTAAACGCTGCCAAGGATCTCGCCGGTAGCCATGTCGATCGCCTCGGGCTGTGGCGCCTGCTGCAACGCTTCCTTGATGGCGACTGCTGTCTTGGTGCCAAAGCCGGGCACGGCCGCAATCTCTTCGACGGTTGCCGCCCGCAGCTTCTTCACGGAGCCGAAGTATTTGATCAATGCCTTACGGCGCACCTCGCCAAGCCCCGGCACCTGGTCCAGCAGCGACTCGACCATGGACTTGCTCCGCCTTGAGCGATGGTGTGTGATTGCGAAGCGGTGCGCCTCGTCCCGAAGCCGCTGCAACAGGTACAGCCCCTCACTTGACCGGGGCAAGATCACTGGCTCATCGACGTCAGGCAGCCACACTTCCTCAAGGCGCTTGGCAAGGCCGCACAGCGCGATGTCGTCGATGCCCAGCTCATGGAGTGCCTTCGCAGCAGCAGCCACCTGGGGCGGTCCGCCGTCAACCACCACCAGTGATGGCGCGTACGCGAACTTCCGCGGCGCTCCCGTCGTCGGGTCGACCAGCAAGGGCCCCTCATCGTCGTGCAACCCAGCCGAGCGTCCGTCGGCTGCCTTCTTGGCCATGGCGGCGCGATCATCGAGAAGTCGCCGGAACCGGCGGGTGATCACCTCGTGCATGGCCGCCACGTCGTTTTGGCCCTCGACCTGCCGGATGACGAATCGGCGATACTCGCTCTTTCGCGGCAGACCATCTTCAAATACCACCAGAGAGCCGACCACTTCGGTGCCCTGCAGGTTGGAGATGTCGTAGCACTCGATCCGGAGTGGAGCGCTGGGGAGCTCGAGCGCCTCCTGAATTTCTTCCAATGCCCGGTTCCGGGTCGAAAGATCACCGGCGCGGGTCGTCTTGTGCTTGATCAAGATCTCTTGGGCGTTGCGGGCAACCGTCTCCATCAGTGCCCGCTTGTCACCACGCTGTGGCACCCGAATGGAAACATGTGAGCCGCGGCGCTCCTCGAGCATCTGGGTTAGCGACTCCGCCGAGGACGGGGCAACCGGTACCAAGATCTCCCGTGGCACGGCATCTCGATCATTCATCGTGGGATCGGGCTCGGCGTACAGCTGCAACAAGAACTGCTCGATCAACTCTTCGGTGCCACCGTCGTCGAACCGGTCGGCAACCCAGCCACGCTCGCCACGGACGCGTCCGCCCCGTACGTGGAAGATTTGGACCGCGACTTCCAGCGGATCTTCGGCGATTGCGATCACATCGGCGTCGGTACCGTCTCGAAAGACGACGGCATTTCGCTCCATGGCCCGTTGTAGAGCACCGATGTCATCCCGCAGCCGAGCCGCCCGCTCGAACTCCAGCGCGTCGCTGGCTGCGCGCATCTGAAGCTCAAGCTTCTTGATCATGGGCCCAGCCTGGCCCGACATGAACTGGCAGAAGTCATCGACGATCGCGCGATGCTCGTCGGCCGTCACCCGGCCGACACAAGGTGCGGAGCATTTCCCGATGTAACCGAGTAGGCAGGGCCGGCCAAGCTGCTTATGGTTCTTGAAAACCCCGGGCCGGCAGGACCGCATAGGAAAGACCCGGAGCAGCAGATCGACCGTCTCGCGGATGGCCCAAGCATGGGAATACGGACCGAAGTAGCGGGTTCCTTTGCGCTTGGCTCCGCGACCGACCATGACTCGCGGAAACTCCTCCGACAAAGTGATGGCCAGCCAGGGATAGGACTTGTCGTCCCGGTATTTGATGTTGAAGCGCGGATCGAACTCCTTGATCCAGGAGTACTCCAGCTGGAGCGCCTCCACTTCGTTCTGCACCACGGTCCAATCGACCTTCGTGGCAGTGCCCACCATTGATCGGGTGCGGCTCATCATGGAAGCCGGATCGGCGAAGTAGGAGTTCAGCCGAGAACGGAGACTCTTGGCCTTCCCGACATAGATGACCCGGCCTTGGGCATCGGAGAAGCGGTAGACCCCAGGCTGGTCCGGGATCGAACCGGGCGCAGGCCGGTATGACGGAGCCGGCCGAGACGAAACTGGAGGTACCACGCGCCCCAGCGTAGGCCGGAGCGCTGACTCTCACCCCGCATTGGCTGCTTGGACGTTTCGCCGCACAAGCGTCAAAGCGATCCGCCGGGTCAACTCACCCTGTCACGTACACAGTGTTTTCGAAGACGGTCGTCTTGGTCTCCGCAAGTGGCTCGGGAGCCGGCGGTTTGGTTACCGAGCCGTCCTTGATCGAGTACTCGCTGCCATGGCAGTTGCAATGAATGACACCGTTCTCCACCGATGCCACCGGACAGCCCTGATGGGTGCAGATCTTGCTGAACGCCTTGTACGTTCCTTTGCTCGGTTGAGTGACCACGTAGTCGGCGTCGTCCAAGATGACGCCGCCGCCGACCGGCACTTCTGAGGTCGCGACGCTTGGACCGTCGGGTGCCTGTGCATTCGAGGCGGACGGTTTGGGGGAAGTCGCATCGGCGATCGGCGACGGCGATGCTGGTGGGGACGTCTCGGCGGCTGGTGTGGCAGACGGTGAGCCGGATTCGGCCTCCGCCGAGCAACTGGCAAGCGCGGCGGCGCCTGCACCGGCGAGGGCGAGCAAGCCAGCGGTTCGCAGCACGGTCCGCCGGGTAGTGGCGGGTGTGTCGTTGGCTGATTGCTGGTCGTGGAGCTCGGTCACATAAGCCTCCGGCCATGAAGACGCTTTTCGAGCCCAACGAGACAGGCGTCGATTTAGTTCAATGGACTTTTCATCCGGCGGGTTGTCAACTGGCGACGAGCTCAGGCTGGGTAGCTCTAATCGGGACGGCCTGGCCATCCAGAAGCGGCCTGAGGAACTCGCCGGTATAGGACTTGGGGTTGGCCGCAATCTGCTCAGGCGTACCCTCGGCGATCACCAGACCGCCTCGTGAGCCACCCTCGGGCCCCATGTCGATCAACCAATCGGCGGTCTTGATCACATCGAGGTTGTGTTCGATCACGACGACTGTGTTTC
>JBKPEY010000274.1:0-2467 GCA_046744405.1 Actinomycetota bacterium | reverse complement strand
GCCGCCGGCGGCCGTACGCGCGCTGACGTCGGCGGGCGCGATCATGGTCGCCGATTACGGCCGGGGCGTGGCTGCCCTGCCAACGATCCGCCAAGCACTGCTCGAAATGCATTCTGTGCCGGTGGTTTGGGATCCCCATCCTCGTGGTCCGGCTCCGGTACGCGGCTGCACGGTGGTAACGCCGAACGCGGATGAGGCGCGACTGTCGTGCGGTGCTGATCATCCCGCCGAACAGGGTCGACAGCTTTGCGAAAACTGGCAGGCCCGGAGCGTCGCAGTGACTATCGGGAGTCGTGGGGCGGTCCTCACCGAGGCCACGGACCCGCCGCGTACCACACATGTCCCGGTGTTGGATCTCGCCAGGCCGAGGCCAGGCCGCCTTGACGCCTGTGGCGCCGGTGATCAATTTGCAGTGGCCGCCGCAGTTGCGCTGCTCGAGGGCGCCGATGTCCGCCAGGCGGTGCGGGCCGCAGTGAGCTCGGCGACGCAATTCGTCCACGATGGCGGAGCAACTCACGTTTCGACGGTCTCCGGCTCGGAGAGTATCGATCTCTCAGCCAGATTGGCCGAGCCGAAGGCTCTGCCGGATGCATTCGAGGTTGCCGCCCGGATACGCCGCGCCGGTGGGCGACTCGTCGCAACGGGCGGTTGTTTTGACCTGCTACACCGCGGTCACATCAGCTTGCTCAACCAGGCCCGAGCCCTCGGCGATGCGCTCATCGTTTGCTTGAACTCCGATGCCTCGGTACGCCGCGCCAAGGGTTCCGGCCGCCCAGTGGTTCCGCAGGAGGATCGCGCGCGGGTGCTCAGTGCGCTCGCTGCGGTCGATGGCGTAGCGATCTTTGAGGAGAAGACGCCAGCGGCGCTGCTCGGCCGGCTGCAGCCCGATATCTGGGTCAAAGGCCAGGACTACGCCGACCGGATCATGCCCGAGGCCGAGGTGGTGGAGCGGCTCGGCGGCCAGGTCGTACTGCTGCCCGTCGTGCCCGGCTACTCGACCACCCGGCTAGTGCACACTGCACGCACCGAACACACCAGCCAGGACATCTCTCAGGAGGTTTCATGACCGCCACCACCGTGGCTCCCTCTTCCCGTATCGGCAACGTCGCGCCTCAGTCGCTCGGCACGATCTTGATCACCGGCGGCTCATCCGGGCTCGGCGCCGCGACGGCGGCTGCCGTGCAGGCCGCTGGTGGTACCCCGCTCGTACTTGATCGGGTCCAACCGGAATCTGCGGTCAGCTACGAGCAGGTTGATCTCGCCGACTCGGCTGCGGCTGCCGCCGCGGTTGACGCGGTGGTCAAGGCCGCGGGCGGACAACTGGATGGTGTCTTCACCGCTGCGGGCATCGATTCCTGCGGCCGGTTGGATGAGGTTCCGGTGGAGGACTGGGAACGGGTCATCCGAGTCAACCTGCTCGGCACCGCTGCTGTGGTCCGCGCCGCCTTGCCTTATTTGAAGCGCAGTCGTGGGCGGGTCGTGACGTGTGCGTCCACGCTCGGCATCAAGGCAGTCAGCGACGCAACCGCGTACTGTGCCTCGAAATTCGGCGTGGTGGGCTTCACCCGGGCTTTGGCCGCCGAGACCGCCGGTGAGGTCGGTGTCACACTGCTCATTCCAGGCGGCATGCACACGCCCTTCTTCGACAACCGGACCGAGCAGTACAAGCCACCGCCGGACGCCAAACTCAATGCACCCGCTGATGTCGCAGCCGCTGTGGTCTTCGCCTTGAGCCAGCCTGCCGGTTGCGAGCTGCGCGAGCTGGTCATTTGTAGCTCCACCGAGAGCTCCTGGCCGTAGTTTCGGAGGAGTCGAAGAGTTTGGAAAGGTCGAAGAACCCCGTACGTGTCGGAGATTCGACTGGTCTCGGCGGCTCGAGAGACCGAAAACTCCGCATTGGAGGGGAAATTGGAGATATCGGGGGGAGGTTGCGACGGTGTCGACGACGTTCGGGGACGTCTCGGAGGTGCTGATCCTGAGGGCGATTGGACTCGGGGACTTCCTCACGGCGGTACCCGCCTACCGCGGCTTGCGGCACAAGTTTCCTCACTCCACGATCACGCTCGCCGCGCCCGCCGTGCTCGAGCCGCTTGCCCGGCTGACCGGAGCGATCGACCATCTGCTGCCGGTGAACGGCCTTGGTGAGCTGACTGCCCTCTGGCCATCGGCACGTATGTCGGCCCCCGACCTCGCAGTGAACCTACACGGTGCTGGGCCGGAAAGCATTCGTGATCTGCTCGCGACTGGGGCGCAGCACATGATCACCCATCGGCATCCGCAGTTCCCGTTGATCACTGGGCCGGAGTGGTGTGAGGACATGCATGAGGTCGAGCGCTGGACTCGGCTGCTAGCTCTGGAAGGAATCGCCGCCGACCCGACGGCTCTTGGGTTGGCGAAGCCGACTCAAGATCCGATCATTCCCGATGCGGTGATCGTCCATCCCGGTGCATCGGCACAAGCTCGACGC
>JBKPEY010000518.1:0-5542 GCA_046744405.1 Actinomycetota bacterium | reverse complement strand
TCGCGTCCGGTCAGGATCGGAAATGCCGCGTACGCCCAAAAGCAACACGATGTCTGGGGTGCCCTGCTGGACTCGGTGTATCTGCACTTCAAGGCGGCCAACCGCCTCGACAATCGGATCTGGCAGATCTTGGACAAGCAGGTCAGCGAGGCGTTGAAGTACTGGCGGGAGCCGGACGCCGGGATCTGGGAGGTGCGTGGTCCGCTGCAGCACTTCACCTCATCCAAGATCATGTGCTGGGTGGCCGTCGACCGCGGAGCCAAGATCGCCCGGATGACTGGTGAGGACGGCAAGGCAGCGGAATGGGAACTTGCAGCCCAAGAGATCAAGGACGACATCTTGGCCAACGGTGTCGACGAACGAGGTGTCCTTACTCAGTACTACGGCAGTAAGGCTCTGGATGCGTCGTTACTCCTGGCGCCGTTGGTGCGATTCCTGCCGGCCGACGACCCGATCATCAAAGCGACCGTCTTGGCGATTGCCGACGAGCTCACCGTGCATGATCTGGTGCTGCGCTATCGGGTCGACGAAACCGATGACGGGTTCGAAGGTGAGGAGGGCAGCTTTACTATCTGTTCCTTCTGGCTTGTGTCGGCATTGTGCGAAATCGGTGAGTACGAGCGCGCCCGGAAGCTCTGCGCCAAGCTGTTAACCCTCGCTGGTGCACTGGAGCTTTACGGCGAAGAGATCGACGCGCACACCGGTCAACACCTCGGGAACTTTCCTCAGGCCTTCACTCATCTGGCATTGATCAATGCCGTGATCCACGTGATCAAACTGGAAGGCCGGCGGCACGACAATGAACCGGGCACCTGGGCGGGCTCCATTGGAGACGGGCAGTAAAGATTTGACTCAAACAGCGGCACCTTGGGTGCCCGAGCACGCCGACATGGAGGAGCTCCGGCGTGCGGCGGTCGACTGCCGGGGCTGTGAGTTGTGGAAACCCGCAACTCAAGTGGTCTTCTCAGCCGGAAATCCCCGAGCACCTCTGGCTCTTGTCGGCGAGCAGCCGGGCGACGTCGAAGATCGCAAGGGCATTCCCTTCGTCGGACCGGCCGGCCGGCTGCTGCAGGAGGCACTGGACGAAGCCGCGGTGCCACGAGAGGACGTCTACGTCACCAACGCGGTGAAGCACTTTCGTTTCACCGAGCGGGGCAAGCGGCGAATTCACGCAACACCTCAAGTCACCCACATCAGGGCGTGCCTGCCTTGGTTGGAAGCAGAGTTGATATTGGTCGATCCTGCGTTGATCGTCTGTCTAGGTGCAACGGCGGCCCGGGCGCTGCTCGGCAGCTCGTTTCGGGTCACCAAACAACGCGGACAGGTGCTGGAGCTGACGACTCCAATCGGTGTCCGCCCGGTGTTAGCCACGGTGCATCCCTCCGCAGTGCTCAGGGCCACCGGGGAGGATCGCGACGAGGCGTTCGCGGGATTGGTCGCTGATCTGCGTACTGCCGGGGATGCCGTGAGCCGGCAGGAACGCTAGTCCATGAGACGGGTGATCGAACCATTCCACTGATGGCGTCGTCTCGTTGGGTAGGTGCCTGGTCGCGGGGTCATGCCTGCCCAGTCCACCGATTCTGAGGAGAGCGAATGTTCGACAAGATCGGGGATATGCCGCTCCACCCGTTGGTGATACATGCGGTTGTCTTCGGTATCCCGCTAGCAGTGTTGCTGGCGCTCCTTTTCGCATTCCCCAAGACCCGTGAGTGGGCCCGTTGGCCGTTTGCGATTGTTGTCGTAGGGGCTACTGTGGTGACCTTTGTCGGTCGGCAGAGCGGCCTGGCGTTCGAGGCGGCGCTAGGAATCAAACCGGGAAATCCCGTGGGCGATTTGATCTTGCAGCACTCTCTGCTTGCCAACCAGCTGTTTTACATCATGATCGTTTTTGCGGCCATCGGTCTGATCAATGTGTTCGTTGTACGGAAGAGCACCTCTGACAGCGCTGGCGCCAAGCAGCCCGCAATCATCCGTACCGTCCTGCCGATCCTGCTGGTAGCTGCGGCTCTCGTGGCACTGATCTGGATCGTTCGAGTCGGAGATTTGGGCGCACGTGCGGTGTGGAATCCGACCGCTCCGCCTCTGTTCTAACTCACTAAGCAATGCGCATGTGACGAGAAATGTGATCCTTGTCACATCCATAACGGGTGGGTAACGGTGGCACAAGCAACCGCCGGCTTCTAATCTTCAGTTTGTTCGGCCCAGAGTGTGGCAACTGTGTCGCGTCTGGGGAAGTCTGCATCGGGGTGCCGCTCGGGGGCCACCGCCGATTTCAGCTCTCCGTAGAGGAGCATCCGTGCGTGCTCGGCGCGTGGCCGCTGCAACAGCGGCCGTCGGTCTTGTTGGCGTTTGCTGCGCGGCGAGCATTTCGGTTGGCTCCGTCTCACCGGCCGACTCGGTCAGCAGTGTCAACGCAACGCCGGATCCCACTGTCAGTCAGTCAGCGACGAAGAGTGACAAGCACCGTTCAAAGCCCACCCGTGACAAGGTTGAGGCAGTCGGTGCCAGGTCCACCAAGACCGCACGCGCGGCGTCGGGCAGCCTGCGGACGCGCGAGGTGTTTGCCGTGAACAAGCAGCCGAGTTCCCTCGCGTTCCGCGTGGGCACTTTCAATGTCCGCACTTCGCGTGCCAACGATGGCCCGAGCTGGCTGTCGCGCGCCAGCGATGTGGCACGTGAGATCGCAAGCCGTAATCCTGGTGTACTGGCAGTTCAAGAGCTCGGCCCGGGACGAGCGGACGGTTCTACGGGTACCACGACGGGCCATCTGCGACAGACGACTAGCTTGGTGCGCTCGTTGCGAAGCGTTGTCGGCGACAGCCGTTACCAGCTCGTCCGGACCACCCCCTACGTCAAGCCTGGCACTAATCACGGCACGCAGGGCACTCGCATTCTGTATGACACCAGGAAGTTCAAGCTACTGAGCAACTGCCCGGAAAAGACCGGCTCGAAGAACTACAACCCCTCCTGCAGCATGAATATGCCGCTCCGGGCTTCTGACAGCGAGTCGTTGCGTCGCAGTGCCGCGTACGCGAAGTTTGCCGACCGTAAGACCGGAAAACGTTTCTGGGTCGTCTCGGTACATCTAGATGACCGGCACAGCAGCAGCCTGAGCACGGAAAAGAGCTACAACGCGCTCCGCGGCCGGCAGGCAAGAGCGGTCTATCTCAAGGTCAACAGTCTTCGGCGGTCAGGCGAGGAGATCATCTACGGCGGCGACTTCAACTCCTGGCAAACCAACCGTGCCGGCGATGCGCCGCACGAATATCTGGTGAGCCAAGGGTTCTACGACACCGTCCGTGCAGACACCCGGATCAATACCAAGTACCCGACGGTCAATCACTTCCAGACCACGCTGGCAGCCAAGTCAATCCGACTGGATTATGTATTGATCAAGGGCAGCACGCGGGTGCTCAGGTACGAGAACGTGATGAAGCGTGTCGACTCAAGCCGACCCTCCGACCACAACCTGGTCGTCAGCGACGTGATCTTCTAGCGGGCAGAGTTAACCAGAGTCAGCCATTGCCCAGGGCGGCAGGGCCTTCCTCGCGACGAATGTCGATGATGTGCCCGGTCAGGTGAGACAGCAACACATCCAGCGACTGTCGCGCGACCTGCTCCGATGACAGCAGCGTGCCGGGAGGCTCTTCGCCAAACGCATTGACGCGCATCGGCGTCCGAGTGCGCTCGGGATTGACACAGTTGACCCGGATACCCGAGGAGGCCCACTCATCAGCAAGTGCCTGCGTCAAGTTCACAATCGCCGCCTTGGCCGAGGAGTACAGCGAATAACCGGATCGGCCACGCGTGTAAGAGGAGGATGTGAATAGCAGCAGCGACCCGCAGGATTCGGCGAGGTGCGTGTAGAACTCTTGAGCGACGAAGATCGGCGCCAGGTAGTTGATGTCTGTGGAGGAGTAGATCGTCTCCTCTGAGGTCTCGGCCAGCTCACCGCGTACCAGCACACCTGCAGTGTTGACCACGAAATCTATCCGACCCGTCTCGTCGATCACTTGCTGGGCGACCTTGGCTACGTCGCCGCGCTTCTCGACATAGGTGCCGGTCGTTGATCGTGAGAACGTCTTGACGTTGGCTCCGTACTTTCGTGCCAGCTCCGCTATGTCGCCGCCGATGCCGTAGGAGCCGCCGAAAACGACGACCGTCCGGCCGTCCAGCCGTGTGTGGTACTGCTCCTCGGTCAGCGGCGCAGGCCGGTCGGCGGAGGTCAGTTGGAACAGCTTGTCGGCGATGTAGACGTCAATAGGTTCGGTCACCTTCATGTTGCGTTCGTGGCCGGCAACGACGGCGATCGAAACCTCCGGAAGATAACGCAGCACTACGGTGCAGTCATCGGTTGCGGTGAAGTTGGGGTCTTGCGCAGCCTTGGCGTACGCGGCTTTGATCGTTGACAGGCGGAAGGACTGTGGCGTCTGGCCGCGGCGGAGCAAATGCCGCGGTAAGACGTCGGCGATGCTGTTCCGCTCCGACTCGACCTGGATCACCGTGTCTGCGGATGGAATTGCGGTGTCGACCGCCTCATGGGTTTGCAGCGCCTCGATGTTGGCGGCAATGATCGTTTGCGAGACGAGTGGACGTACCGCGTCATGGAGTAAGACGTTGCACTCCTCATCGCCGAGTGCAGCAAGCGCGGCCGCCGTTGTCTCGTTACGAGTCTCGGCACCTTCCAGAATCTGAGTGACCTTCGCGTATTCGCCCTTCTTCACGATGGCGCGAACTTCGTCCAGATGGCCCGGAGCCATCATCACCACGATCTCGTCCACCAGCGGGGATTGCTGCATTGCGGCGATAGTGTGCTCGATGATCGGCTTGCCAGCGATCTTGATCAGCTGTTTGGGAATGCTGAAGCCCACGCGGGTCCCGGTACCTCCCGCCAGGATCACGGCTACGTTGCGCAATCTTGTCACCGGCTGAACAGTACCGTGTTTGATTGCTCCACTCGCTACGCTCGCTCCGCGCGGATCGCGCCGGGCAGCCGCCTACTTCGTCGTAAGTCGGGGACGAAAAGCCGGTCCCCTCCCTCCTCCTCAGCACAGCGGCGCGCGATCCGTGTTTGATTGCTCCACTCGCTCTGTCTGATGGCTCGCTCCGCTCGCTGCGATGTTCGCCGGGGAAGCCGCCGACTTTCGTCAGATCCGACGAAACGATCGTGCCAGCGATTAGCTCCCTCTCCGACAGGTTTCATCGGCTCCTCCTGCAGATCGGCGGCGCGAACATCGCGGGCGCGGATCGCTTCGGAGCTGGAACGTCTTGACGTCTGTGCTGCGAAACGACCCCTCCGAGCGCTGTCGGAACGGTTCTTTTGACGTCTGGGCTGCGAAACGATCCCCTCTACGGGGCGCGTGATGGTTCGCCCGGTGGTTTCAATGTGTAAGGCTCGATGGCATGCTCAAGGTGAGTGTCGTGGTACCGGTGTACAACCCGGGTGAGTACTTCCGGCCATGCATCGATTCACTGACCTCGCAGACGATGTCAGCCGATGAGTTCGAGATCATCTGCATCGATGACGGCTCTACCGACGACA
>JBKPEY010000165.1:0-2236 GCA_046744405.1 Actinomycetota bacterium | reverse complement strand
GTGCTTGGCGACATTGGTCAACGATTCGCAGGCGAGGAAGTAGGCCGTGCCCTCGACGTCCTCAGAGAACCTTTCGTCACGCAGCCCGTCGTCCGCAACGATCTCCACAGTGAGAGGAAATCTGCTGACCCGGGACTCCAGTGCCGCAACGAGGCCGTTGTCAGTCAGCACCGGCGGATGGATGCCGTGGGCAAGCTCTCGGAGGTCGCGCAACATTTCCCGGGCTTGATCTTGAAGCTCTGTCAGCTCTTCACCGGTGAGCTGGTCACGGCTGAGCCGGTTGCGGGCTAGCCGGAGACCGGCGATAAGCGCCACCACCTCCTGCTGGATTCCGTCATGCAGGTCGCGCTCAATCCGACGCCGCTCCGCATCTTGCGCAGCGATGAGGCGTACGCGCGACGTCGACTGCTCCTCGAGCCCCTCCTTGAGCTGAGTCGCGAGCCGAACATTGGCAACTGCCGTCGTTGCCTGTGTGGCGACGGTGGCCAGCAGCTCAAGATCAGCGGCAGCATAGCCACCTGGCTTGGGACCAAGATCGATTCGCCCGACCAGCTCACCGGCGCGGACGAGATCAACGCCGGTTGGGTTCTGCTCGGTTACTTCACCAGCCACGCCTACCGGATCGTCCAGCCAGCTGCCATCCGTTTCGCACAGCCGGACCCGCACCCAGCTGGCGCCGATTCCGCCACGGATCGCCGTTGCAAGCCGAGGCAGCAGCTCATCGAGTTCGGAGGTTTGCTCCATTGTCGTGCCGAGATTTTTGAGTAGCTGATACTGCTGTACGCGATCGCCGAACAGCCGTCGGCTGACAGCGGATTCGAGTCGCCGGCGCAAGGGTTGGAAGGCGAGCGCGGCCGCAATTGTGATGACGACGGCTAAGGTCACCGGTACCTGATCGCCCAGCATCAGACCGGGTGTAGCCGCCACAACCGCATAGGCCGCCGCGATGAGCAACAAGGCAGTGCCGTATGCGACGGACTTGCGGACCACGAGATCCAGATCGAAGAGCCGGTGACGCAAAATCCCGTAAATGATTGCTCCCGGAAGCAGAAGCGCCGACAGCGACCCAAGGATGAACAGGGTGACGACCACAACCGAGTCATCGGGTGCGCCGAGGGCGACCGCCACAGTACCTACGACATAGAGCGTCAGTCCCACGACGGCAACGAGCAGGACTTGCATTCGCGCCCGGCCGGCGGCATCGGCCGCGACAAACCGTGCACATATGACCAGCACGCCGATCACGAAGGCCCACCAGCTGTTCAGTGCTAACCAATAAGCCGGCTCCGCTAGCCAGGCAAGCCAGCTCACCGCATACGGGTTCGCAACAACCAGACCCTCCCTCACCCAGGGGGACACAGGCACGATGGGTGATGCCAGCAGAGCGAGCGGCGGGCCGAGAAGAACGGCCCATGAGAAGCGCAGCATCAGCCGCTGCCAGGTGCGTTCGACAAAGCCATCTGGATAGCTGCCAACGAGCAGCGTCAATGCCACCGCCGTAACCGCTTCCAGCTCCAGGCTCAGCGTGCTGAGCACGGGGAACCATGGTGAGTTGATCAACTGTGGCTGGTCGGCGATGAGCAAACCTAATGCCCCGCTCGCTACGGCGCCGGTACCGCCGACAAGTAGCCGAACCGGTTGCGGGTGCCTGGGCAGCCGCCAGGTTAGCCAGACGCCAACGGCGTACATAGGAATAACGAGGAGCGTCCACGCGAAATTGTCGAAAGACGGGCCATCAGGAGATGCCGCCTCCATGAACAGCTCGTACAGAAGGATCAGCCCGCCCACAGTCGTAAGCGCGTACAGCCGAAGCCGGGCCATGGTCACGTGTCTATGATCCGCCGAGATGCCGCTCCACTGATACGGGGTTGGCCCACCAAAACCACCCCGAGGCCAGCCTCCACT
The DNA here is from genome assembly GCA_046744405.1 of Actinomycetota bacterium. Classification (GTDB taxonomy): domain Bacteria; phylum Actinomycetota; class Actinomycetes; order Propionibacteriales; family Propionibacteriaceae; genus Microlunatus. The sequence goes on along the minus strand of JBKPEY010000165.1, from coordinate 331 downwards.
GTATTTGTGGCCTACCTCATTCCCTCCGACCGCGTAGGGAGAAAGCGTTGAAACCAGATTCGGCGGACGCGCGATGAGGAGGAGGCAACGTAATGAGAACCGCGTACAAGGTGCTCGCTTACCTGGTGGCTGCCGAGGTGGCAGTCCAGGCGATGGTCATGGTCTGGGCGATCGCCGGGCTAGGTAAATGGGTCGATGGCGGCGGGGTGTTCGACAAATCCGTCATCGAGGGAAGCATTGAGGGCGGCGCGATGCCATTTCCAGAGGTTTTCGGCATCCTGGTGCACGGCATCAATGGCATGTTCGTGGTTCCAGGGATCGCGCTGCTACT
>JBKPEY010000301.1:0-3245 GCA_046744405.1 Actinomycetota bacterium | reverse complement strand
CAGAACAGGACTGGCAGATTCAGGATTACCGGAGCGGCCGGAAGGCGGCGCGACTCGGACTGCTCGGCGCTGGTGGGGCGGGCGCTATGGCAGGTGCGGTGGCTACGGGCTATGCGGTGCGGCGCATCTTGAGGGGCTAGCACGGGCGGCATCAAGACTTGCGGCTCAGAAGGTAGAGCACGACGGTAGCCGCGACCAAATAGCCCGCATAGCCGAACAAACCCAGTACCGCCAGGCCCTCGGCCTGACCGCTCCGGTTGGCGAATAGGCCCATCAAGATCACCGCGAGCGCAAGTAGCGCCAGTGCGCCGGCGCCCACGTACACGAATCCCTTGAGCTGCGCCAGATCGATACGCCGCTCGGGTCTCGACCCTTCCTCGGGCCCCTCTGGGGCGTCCGCGGCCCCGGCGGGGCGATGCAGTCTGACGACGATCACGGTGAAGCCAGCGAATGCGAGCAAGATCACCGCCAGCGCCCAGAACACGTGGCACAGACTAGTTCGGCCGAGTTCTGCACAAGTTTCTTGCGGTCTGCACAAATTGCAACCTGTGCAAGGCGTGCCAAACCTTCGTGCACGTAGCTTGCGGCATCGGGCGAGGGGAGGTTGGAGCAGTGATGGTGCCATGGCGGCACCGGAGATCAGAAGAAGGCGCTGCGACGCTGCATGAGCAGCGCGTACAGGGTCTGCTGGATCGTCTCGCGCACCTGATCGGTGATGTTGAACACCGTCATGGGTTCATCGGCGGCGCCAGGCCCGAGCTCGTCGGTGGTAATCGCCTCGCCGAATTGGATGATCCACTTGCTCGGCAGCGGGATCATGCCCAGCGGGCCGAACCATGGAAACAGCGGCGTGATCGGGAAGTAGGGCACACCCAACGCCCGAGCCAGCGCCGGAGCCTTAGCGATCAGTGGATAGATCTCTTCCGAGCCGACGATCGCAATGGGAATAATCGGGACCTGAGCGCGGATGGCTGCTGTGACAAACCCGCCTCGACCGAACCGCTGCAGTTTGTAGCGATCGGCGTACGGTTTGCCAAGGCCCTTGAAGCCTTCTGGAAAGACGGCCACCAACTGGTTGGACGCCAGCAGCCGTTCGGCATCCTCCTGACAGGCCAGTGTCGTGCCGGTCTTGCGAGCGAGATCTCCTGAGTATGGCGTTTTGAAGATCAGATCCGCACCGAGCATCCGGACATGTCTGCCGATCTCGTCATAAACCACCGTATGCAAGATCATTCCGTCCACCGGCAGGGTGCCGGCGTGATTGGAGACCAGCAGCGCCGAGCCATCCATTGGAAGGTTTTCGGCTCCTCGAACCTCGACCCGGAACCAGTGGTCGGCGATCTGGCGCAGTAGCGGCAGATAGATCTTGGTCGTGAACTCCGGGTCAAATCCGAATTCATCGACGGCGTAATCGCCCTCCAGCCGCTGGCGGATAAATGCCAGCATCTCCTCAACCGAGGAATCCCAGTCGACACCCAGAGCCTGCGCCAGCGAGGCCAGAGCATGAACCGGGTCAGCGGCGAGTTCCCTGAGCTGGGCGATCGGCAGCGACTTAAGGCTTTCCAGAGACCGGGATCCGAGTCCAAGCAGCTCGCTGAGCAAGACGCTGGAGACTGATGTGCGAGGGGTCTCTTTGGGGCCCGGCGTCGCATCCGACTCGGGCCGCGGCGCATTTCGTTCCGAGTCCCGGCTCTCGGGGGCGGTGCGGGCCTGAGCGCCCGCTGCTGAACCATCGGCGCGGGATCGTGATCGACGTCCCGCCTGGGGTGGTGCAAGACGACGAGCCGAGGCGGACGGAGAGCCGCGGCTGCCGCGCCCAGCCGGGCCACCGCTACCAAACTGGATGATCTTCGCGTCAGCCATTGCGCATCGCCGAAGTTCTGAGTGCCCGGCTCACCGCGTCGAACGCGCTGTCGAGACGGCCTGGGCTCAGCAACCCGGTCTCGGCGGCGCCGGCGAATTCCTCGAGCGCCGCCACGCTGCTGAACGTCGGGACAAAGCCGGTCTCTTCAGTGAAACGAGACGTGTCCATGGCGCGACCATAGGTGAGCGCATCAATCTGATCGGCGGAAAAGTCCAGCAGGTGCGCCCGCCGAACCAGCGTTGATACTAATGGCGCTGCCGCCTGCAGCACGCCGACAAAGGGCCGGCCCATCTTGTGCAGCGCTTGGCTGAGCGTGACGATATCGGCTGCGCCGATGTTGTAGGTGCCGGAGACATCACGATCGGTGACCAACCGCAAGGCCGCAACAGCGTCGCTCGGGTGCAGAAACTGCAGACGCGCGTCGAAGCCCAGAACTCGGGGCACAACAGGAAGCGACAGATAGCGGGTGATGTGGCTGTCTACGCCAGCGCCCATGAGATTCGCCAGCCGCAGCGTCGTGACGACCACATCAGGCCTTCGGCGGGCGAGGCCTCGGACGTAGCTTTCGATCTCGAGCGAATCCTTACCAAAGCCGGTACGCGGTTGGGCCCGGGCCGACATGTCCTCGGTGAACTTGGCCGGATCTCGGGGCGACGCCCCGTACACCGATATCGAACTTTGCACGACGAGCTTCCGGACGGTTTCGGCCTTCTGGCAGGCGGCGAGCAGCTGCATCGTGCCGATGACGTTGATCTCCTTCATGGAGGAGCGGCCGCCAGCGCTGTCCGGAGTTGCCGCCATCGCCAGATGCACGACGGTGTCGACACCGCGAGTCGCAATCACCTTGGAAATAACGGGATTGCGGATATCGGCACGGATGAATTCGGCGCTGCCGAGCCCATGCCGAGGCGGGACGACGTCGATTCCGATGACCTCGACGTCCGTCTCAGCAAGAGATCGGGCGAAGTGGGAACCCAGGTCACGCGACACTCCGGTGACGAGGACGACCTGTTCCCCGGCCATCAAGGTGTCCAGTCCGGAAGGCTACTTGCCCGCGCGGCGGCGCTGGATCCGTGTGCGCTTGAGCAGCTTGCGATGCTTTTTCTTCGCCATCCGCTTGCGGCGCTTCTTGATGACCGAACCCACTGACGTACCTCTCGTTCCCGAGACGTCGTTGTGGTCCCGGACTTGCTCATTCGCCGGCGCCTGTCGCCGGACAACTCCCGAATGCTACCGGGCAGTTCCAGATGATGCGAGTTGAGCAGAATCGCTGTGGCCGTGCGAATTGCGCTTCCGCCCGGAAGCTGTACCCAGCTTGCGCACGCTGTGCATGGTGTGCACGCCATGTACAGCGTCAACATCCCACGCAGCGTGGGATGTT
>JBKPEY010000051.1:0-4167 GCA_046744405.1 Actinomycetota bacterium | reverse complement strand
TGGCGTCACCGTGGTAGCCCTGCTAGCCCTGTCTGATTCGGGTGCACCTGCCTACGACCATGACCACGCTGCGGCGCTGGCTGCGCTTGGAGTACCGGCTTTTGCGTGCACTCCAGATCTGTTCCCCGACCTGCTGGCCGTCGCGATCAGCAGGGGCGACATCGGTCAATGGCATGCGACGGTCGCCAGTGCGCCAGGACCCTCTACCTAGATGCGTAGCGGCGAATAGTCGGCCCGAGCCGCGGAGCAGCCGATGATCGGCAACGCCATGAGAAGATCGGCTGTGTGACAGCTCTTCCCTCCGTCTCATACTCGATCACCGTGCGACTGGAGGTTCCAGCGGGGGGACCTGCGGTCAGCCAGTTGACGACAGCCGTCGAGCAGTCTGGCGGCGCTGTCACTGCGCTTGATGTCACCGCCTCCGGACATGAACGGCTGCGGATAGACGTGACTTGTGCCGCGCGCGACACCGAGCATGCCGAGCAATTGGTCGAGGCTATGCGCAGCGTGCCAGGCGTCGTTATCGACAAGATCAGCGATCGTACGTTCTTGATGCATCTGGGTGGCAAGATCGCGATGCACAGCAAGCACTCAATTCGCAACCGCGACGATCTTTCCATGATCTACACGCCTGGTGTGGCACGAGTCTGTTTGGCGATCGCAAAGAACAAAGAAGACGCACGCAGGCTGACCAGTAAACGGAACAGCATCGCGGTCGTCACAGACGGGTCCGCAGTACTTGGATTGGGCAACATTGGGCCCGAAGCCGCGCTACCGGTGATGGAGGGAAAGGCGGCGCTGTTCAAGCGCTTCGGCGAGATCGATGCTTGGCCCTTGTGCCTGGACACCCAAGACGTCGATGAGATCGTCAAGATCGTACGCGCTATCGCCCCGGGATTTGCCGGGATCAATCTTGAGGATATTTCGGCCCCCCGCTGCTTCGAGGTCGAGCGCCGGCTCCGTCAGCAGCTGGATATCCCGGTATTCCACGATGATCAGCACGGCACCGCCATCGTCGTACTGGCCGCGCTCTTCAACGCACTTCGAGTCGTCGGCAAGCAGATCGGTGATGTTCGGATAGTGATGTCAGGTGCCGGTGCCGCAGGCACTGCGGTGATCAAACTGTTGCTTGCCGCCGGTGCCCGAGATGTTGTGGTTGCCGACATCGCCGGAGTGGTGTATCGCGGCCGACCCGATCTGATCGGTGAGCTGAAATGGCTGGCCGAAAACACCAATCAGCTCGGTTTCACTGGTTCTTTGAAGGAGGCCATGGTCGGCGCTGATGTTTTCATCGGACTTTCGGCACCCGACATACTGTCCGCCACCGACGTGGCTGCGATGGCAGAAGCGTCGATTGTCTTCGCTCTCGCCAATCCTGTGCCGGAGGTGGATCCAGCTGAGGCGACCCGCTATGCCGCCGTAGTAGCCACGGGCCGTTCAGACTTTCCGAACCAGATCAACAATGTGCTGGCGTTTCCGGGAGTGTTCCGCGGCTTGCTCGATGCCCACTGCGCCAAGGTCACCTCAAGTATGCTGCTGGCTGCTGCCCGGTCACTTGCCGGCGTCGTCAGCGACGATGAGCTCAATGCCGCCTACATCATGCCGAGTGTGTTTCACGCCGATGTGCATCACGCGGTCGCGACGGCAGTACGGCAGGCGGCCGGGGGGCCAACCGAATTACCCACCGACACCGAAGTTTTCCTTTAACACATGTCGCATTCAGCTCCGCACCACTCGGAGACATCAATCCTGCGCGGCTGGCAGCTCGCCGCACTCGGAGCTGTTGTTGCAGTGCTGCTGCAGCTGTGGGGCCTCTATCGGGTCGCCGGTCCGCCTCAGCCATCTTGGTTTCGATTCGCGGACAAAATCGAACACGCCGTCGGCTTCGCACTTCCGGTGCTGTTGATCCTGATCGCGGGAGCGTTGCACAGCCGGTTCGGTTGGCAGTGGCCCGGTACGCGTACCAGCGTTCTTGTCGTCGCAATCTTTGCTGCCCATGCCGTTGTCAGCGAGGTCATCCAGCACGTGTGGTACCGCTACCGGACCGGTGATCCGCTTGATGTACTGGCCGACTGGGTCGGTATCGCGGTTGGCTTCTTACTGTTCCGACTGATCTTCCTACGCCGCTCTCGTGCCCTGGAAAGCCTTGCCACATCATGAGCGAGCCGAGGATCGAGCCGACGCGGCGGCGCGACCCCGTTGCCGGCGATCTGCTCGTGGCCAGCATCATGCTCGCCGATGGCGTCTTCAACCAGACCGTGGTGTTGATCTTGGACGCCGATGAGGATGGTGCCCTCGGGGTCATCTTGAACGAAATCTCCCAGACGCCTCTGGATGCGGTGCTGCCCGACTGGGTGAGCGCGGTGTCGGAGCCGCGGATGCTATTTCACGGCGGCCCCGTCTCACCCAATGGCGCGATTTGTCTGGCCAGCCTGGCGGCTGCCGGTGAAGAACCACCCGGTTGGCGGCGGCTCTTCGACACTGTCGGTCTGCTCCACCTCGACACACCAATTGAGATCGTCGCTGGCGCTTACCGTGATCTTCGGATCTTCGCCGGATACGCCGGCTGGGCCGCAGGCCAGTTGCAGTCCGAAATCGCCGAAGGCATGTGGCATCTGACACCAGCCGCCTACAGCGATGTCTTCGGACGCCGGCCTCTTCAGCTGTGGCGCACCGTGTTGCGTCGGCAAAAAAGTGAGATCGCGTTCTTCTCGACGTGGGTCGAGAATTCCGAGCTCAACTGAAACTGCACCCTAGGTTCCTGCCGCGCCCGGCACTCACAGCTCCTGCATTGGCTGCTGCGACTTCTCCTCAATGTTGTGAAGCTAGTTTTCAAGGTGCATAGGATTACGTCGCAGAGTCATAAGGTCATCGCGGGTCTGCCCACCGCCGATGTCGGTGTCCATATCGCAGTGACCGAAGGGATTACCAGTGTCTGAAACAACCAAGAATCCAGGGGCGCGGAGCCGGGTGCTGGTGGTTGACGACGACGCAGCGCTGGCCGAGATGCTCTCGATCGTGCTTCGCAATGAGGGGTTTGAGCCGATTTGGTGCGCTCATGGCGACAAGGCGTTTTCGGCGTTCAAGGAGGCCAAGCCCGACCTAGTGCTGCTGGATTTGATGCTCCCGGGTCGCGACGGTGTCGACGTTTGTCGCGATATCCGGGCGGAATCCGGCGTGCCCGTTGTCATGCTGACCGCCAAGACCGACACGATCGACGTGGTCGAGGGGTTGGAAGCCGGCGCGGATGATTATGTCGCCAAGCCCTTCAAGGCCAAGGAACTCGTTGCGAGGATTAAAACCAGGCTGCGCCGGATGCCTGTCTCCGAAGAGGTCGATGTGGAGACCCTGCGGATTGGTGATCTCTCGATCAGCGTCGACGGGCATTCAGTCAAGCGGGACGGCGTCCAGATTCAGCTCACGCCCTTGGAGTTCGATCTGTTGCTCGCCCTCGCCCGGCGGCCGTGGCAGGTGTTCAGTCGCGAGGTTCTGCTCGAGCAGGTATGGGGCTATCGCCACGCCGCAGACACTCGACTGGTGAACGTACACGTGCAGCGGCTGCGTTCCAAGATCGAAAGGGATCCTGAGCATCCCGAGATCGTGGTAACGGTACGGGGGATCGGCTATAAGGCCGGCGAGACCGTTCAGGTCAGATAGCCAGGTCCGCTGAGATGCGGTCGGTCTCCTAAACGTCGGCATGGTCACAATTCCGAGAGTCGTGAAAGCCCGCTGGTGGCGGTTTCCCATCACGTGGTGGTGGCGATCCTTGCCTCTCCGGGTGGTGCTGACAGAGTTCCTTGCCTCGGTGCTGGTGCTTGTGTTGGGCGGTTTCTTGCTTATGCAACAGGCCACCGCCGGGGTTCTCGACGGAAAGATGCAAACGGCCAAGAATGAAGCTCGGCAGGCCGTAAACACCGCTCAAGAGCAGCTCAATGCAGCTGACCTCACCGGTGATGTGGAGGTCAACAAGTTGCTGCTCGACCTTGCTACTGGCTTCGCCAACCGGGCCGGGCAATTTGAGGTGATCATCACCTCGCCCAGCCAGACGATCACCGCAGGAAATGCGGCGGCCACGAGCATTCCAGCTGCCCTCCAGGACCAGGTTGCGCGCAGCAAGGACCTGCTGCTGATCACCCCGACTCAAATCAACTACCGCGATCGGCGGCC
>JBKPEY010000224.1:0-2823 GCA_046744405.1 Actinomycetota bacterium | reverse complement strand
GCGGGCGGACCGACTGTGTGCGTACTCGCCAACGGTGTCGATGTGGCCTATCCGCCAGCGCACGTGGCGATCTTCGAGACTCTCGCGAAGGATCAGCTGCTGGTTTCGGAGTTGCCGCCCGGTGCCCATCCCACCCGGGTCAGGTTCCTGGCGCGGAACCGGCTGATCGCCGCGATGTCGCGAGGCACTGTGGTGGTGGAGGCGGCCCTGCGTTCAGGGGCGCGCAACACCGCCAGCTGGGCGCTTGGCTGTGGACGCCCGCTTATGGCGGTCCCTGGTTCGGTCTACTCGCGCGCCTCGGCGGCCCCGCATCTGATGATCCGCAATGGGCAGGCCGTCCTCGTCACTTCTGCCCCGGAAGTGCTGGAGCTGATCTCTGACATGGGTGAGGCGATGCTGCCCTTTAACCATGGTCAGAGCAGAGCAACCGATGCGCTGACCGAGACCCAGCTCGCGGTATTTGAGGCAATTCCAGCCCGCCGTCGCGCCTCCGTCGGAGACATCGCTCTCGCCGCGGGGGTAAGTGTTCCAAGCTGCCTAAGTGCGCTGACCGCGCTTGACTCGGCCGGGCTGGTCGAAAGTGACGAACGAGGATGGTTGGTCGCGGTCGGAGGACCACGGAAATGACCGGCTCATGCATCCTGAGCTTCCCGAAAGGCGCCGGACTCATGGCAGCCGTGAGTCAGCGGGCCTTGGCCAGGAATGTCCGCAGCAGCGGGCCGGCCGTGGATGAGCCAGACTTGCCGTCATTGACGAAGACTGCAACGGCAAGATCACCTTGCGCAGCGATCATCCAGGCGTGGGCCTTGAGCGGTTTTGATGAGCCGTACTCCGCCGTACCGGTCTTGGCCAGCACCGCCGGGCCGGCAAGATTGCCCAGCACGCGGCCGCTGCCGTCGGTCACCACTCCCCGCATCATCTTGCGCAACTGGCGAGCCTCCTGCTCGGTCAGCGGCTTTCCCTTTGGCGTGGCCTGCGTGCCATCGATGAGATGCGGTATCACGGTTTCGCCAGAGGCGACCGATGACGCCACGGCAGCCATCACCATCGGTGAGGCCTCCACCTTGCCCTGGCCGATGATCGCGGCCGCGCGACCGGTAGCGGAGGGATCGTCCGGGACCGAGCCGAAGAAGGACGGAAAGCCGACGTCGTAATCGGTGCCAAAGCCCAACGAGACCGCGGCATCTCGGAGTGCACCCTTGTCGAGCTTGCCGCGCTGGCCGATAAACGCTGTGTTGCAGGACTGCGCGAGCGCTGTCCGGAATGCGATGGTGCCCATATGGTTTCGCGGGTAGTCGCTGTAGTTGCTGAACTTGCGGCCGTTCACTGTCACCGTCGGTGGGCATTTCACCGAGGACTGCGGCGTGAGCCCGGCCCGTAGCAGAGCGAGCGCGGAGACAACCTTGAAGGTCGATCCTGGAGCTGCCCGACCCAGGGTGGCAAGTGACTGCCCGCGATTGCCCTCACCGTTCGCAGCGGCGACAATCGCACCTGTCGACGGACGGATCGCAACCAGGGCACTCGCCGGTTTGGTTGTTGCCAGAGTCTTTTCCGCAAGCTTTTGAAGCCCGACATTCAGCGTGGTGGTGAGTGGCTTGCCGGCCACGGGTTTCGCCTCGAACAGCACGACCGGCTCTGTCTCGGCGGCGGGCGAGGGTGTGGGGGCCGGACTTGCTGAATTGCCGCTCGGCTTGGCTGCGGCCAGTCGCACTCGTACGCCCGGCGTGCCGCGCAGCTGTGTGTCATAGCGCTTCTGCAGCCCAGACAGCCCCACCTGGTCTCCGGCAAATACCGCACCACCGGACTGGTCGACATCTTCCTTCGTTGCCTCACCAACGGTTCCGATGATCGGCCGGGCGAAGTCGTATGTTGGCGCGAGCATCGAAGTGGTCTTGATGGAGAGCGCTCCTGGAATGGCACGAATCTTGGAGCTGAGTGGCAGATCCGGTGCATTGGCGCGGAACACGATGGCCACCACAAAGGCGCTGTTTCCGGCAGCCGCAACCTTTGCCGCGTACGCCTTGGAATTGATCTTGACCACCTTGGCGAGCCGGACCGCGGATGCTTTCGCTTTATCGCCGCTCACCTTGGATCTATCGATTCCGATCCGGAAGACAGCCCGCTCAGTCACGATCGGATCACCGTCCTCACCGAGGAGTTCGCCTCGCTCGGGGTAGAGGCGGCGCTGGGATAGTCGGTTTGTGCCGTCAAGCTGCGGTTGCACGATGCTCGGCTGCCAGCTCGTCTTCCACACTCCTGATTCCCTCGCCAACTGAGCGTCGGTCTGGTACGTCCAGCGCTCTGGGACGCCCGGAAACGTCCAACTGAACGACAACCTGGCGGTAGCCGAGGATCCATCTCGGGACACCGATGCGACCGTCACGCCGGGCTTCAGCGGCCCCATGCCGGAGACGAGTGGCTGAAACAGATCGTTGATCGCTGTGCCTGAGGTGCCGACGAAGGGCAACGGCGAGAGATCCTTCGCGCTTAGGCCTGCCGCGAGAGCAGCCGCAGCATGGTCAGGACTGTTTCCGTCTTTGTCCCGATCGAGACCGGGGAGCGAGATCCCGCATCCTGTTGCCGACATCACGACGATCAGCAATAGACACCCGAGGCGTACGGATCTGGCAGGAAGTCGTCGAAGATCCTTACTCAGCGACATCGGGTCATCCTGTCATCTCCGGCAACCATGGGTAGTGTCGCGGCCATGGGCATCTACGCTAAACGTCCAGCGAAGATGATCGGCCAACTGTTCGGGGATGGTTTCGTTCTGCTCTGGACGGTGGGTTGGGCAATTGTCGGAATCTTTGTCCACCGAGTGAT
>JBKPEY010000375.1:0-2578 GCA_046744405.1 Actinomycetota bacterium | reverse complement strand
CCGAGCTGGAAAGAACCTTCCATCTCCGCGACCAAAGTGTTCACAATCGACAGCCCAAGACTCCGCGACTTGTGCCAATTGAAACCCGGTGGCAGCCCTTGGCCATCATCGCTAATCTCCATTCGCAGCCGCCCGTCGAGCCGGCTGGGAACCACGCGGACTTCACCGGACTGATGCGCAAGGCCATGCTCGACGGCGTTCTGGCAGAGCTCGCTAATGATCATCGCCAGGCTGGTGGCAACGTCGGCGGACAGCAGACCGAAGCTGCCCTCGCGAACTGCCGAGACGCCACCCCACGAAGCTGCGACATCGCCAACCGTCCGGAGCAGCTCGTCGGCTACCTGGTCGAATTCGACGATCTCATCGAAAGCCTGCGAGAGGGTCTCGTGGACGATAGCGATGGATGCAACCCGCGACATGGCATCGGTCAAGGCGACCCTCGCATCCGGAGACTCGATCCGCCGAGCCTGCATGCGCAGCAGAGCGGCAACCGTCTGCAGGTTGTTTTTGACCCGATGGTGGATCTCCCGGATGGTCGCCTCTTTGGTGACGAGCTCGCGCTCCTTGCTCCGTAAGTCGCTCACATCCCGGCAGAGCACCATCGCGCCCACGCGTTCGCCGCCGTCAACCAGCGGCAACACTCGGACCATCAGATGCGCCTCGCCAGAGACCAGCTCGGTCCGGCGTGCTGTACGACCCGACAAGATCGACTGCACCGACTCATCGACTGGATCCGCTCCGGTGGGCAGCAGGCCTGCGGTCAGGGTCGCCAGCTGCTCGCCTACCAGATCGCCGCGCAGCCCAAGCCGCCGATAGGCACTTAGAGCATTGGGGCTGGCGTAGGTCACATCGCCGCCGGGGTCCAGGCGGATGAAGCCATCGCCCACCCGCGGACTGAAAGCCGGGTGCGTCGCGTCGCTGGGAATCGGAAAGGCGCCGATTGTGATCATCCTGGCCAGGTCCGTGGCGGCCTCCAAGTAGGCCTTCTCCAGTGAGCTGGGTGCCCCGCGGACGGCCAGTTGACTGGTGTTTTGCTCAACGACTGCAATCACATGATCGCCGACCTTGACCGGGATGGCATGTGTCTGAACAGGCAGTCCGGCTTGCAGCTTGCGTTCGCTGGTTTGGACGATCTCGCCGGTAAGAAAGGCCTCCGACACCAGGTGTTCCGGGGAGTATGCGATGAGATCGCCAACAACGTCATCGAACAGCGACGTAGCGCCGGTGAAGGGGCGGATCTGCGCTGCGGCCCAGAAGACATTCGAGTCATGATCAGCTACCCACAGCACCAAGTCAGAGAAACTGAGATCGGCGAGCAGCTGCCATTCCGAGACCAGCAGTTTCAGCCAGTGATGTTCAACCTCGGAAAGATCGGTGTGCTCGGAGATGATCTCCGACATGGACGGCATGTCGCCAATCTAAGCTAGAATCAGCCGACTGTTGATCACAGGAGGCTGACGATGGCCAAGAGTGCCCGCAAGCGACGCGCCCGTCGCAAGAAGAACGCCAATCACGGCAAGCGTCCGAACGCGTAAAGCTGGTTCATAGACACCAAACCCCACGGAGATCTCCGTGGGGTTCGCTTGGCTTCCAAGCGTCTACAGCGTCTTGCGGATCACCGTAAGCCGGGAAACGATCTTCGCTCGCAAGTGGTTCGGTGCGACATCACCGCCACAGCGCTGATGCACCAGCGACTTGATCGCCTCCTCAACGTCGAATCTCTCAAGACAGGGCTCGCACATCGATAGGTGGTGACGGATGGCGTCGCCAGTAGCTTCGTCCACCTCATTGTCTAAGAACTCATACACGCGCTTGAGCACATGCTCACAGTCGTCGAGCGATTCATCCTCGGGTCGTTCCTCGGGTCGTTCGAGGTTCATGTCGTGCTCGCCTCCGCTCGCTTGATGCCCCGGTCTCGGGCATATTCGGCCAACAGATTGCGTAGCTGCGTCCTGCCACGGTTCAGTCTCGACATCACGGTGCCAATTGGCGTGCCCATGATCTCGGCGATCTCCTTGTACGAGAAGCCTTCGACGTCGGCCAGGTAGACCGCCAGCCGGAAATCGGGGGCCAGCTGCTGCAGAGCTCCCTTCACATCCGTGTCCGGCAGATTCTCCAGCGCGACCATCTCAGCCGACTTCAGGCCACTCGAAGTGTGCGACTCGGCCCTAGCAAGCTGCCAATCCTCAACGTTCTCCCCGTCGGAGAGTTGCGGCTCGCGCTGCCTCTTCCGATACGAGTTGATGTAGGTGTTGGTCAGGATCCGATACAGCCACGCCTTGAGATTCGTGCCCGGGGTGAACTGGTGAAAAGACGCATACGCCTTGGCGTAGGTCTCCTGGACGACGTCCTCAGCGTCTGCGGGATTACGCGTCATGCGCAGCGCAGCCGCGTATAGCTGATCGAGGTACTGCAAGGCGTCTCTCTCGAACCGCTCGTGTCGCTCGTCAGTTGTCTCGACCTCGCCAAGGTCACTGCTCGTCGAGTCGATGTCCGGTGTTGGGGCCGAGGCGGCACCAGAGGCGCTAGGCATGCTCATCACGTACGAGAGTAGTGGCGAGGTGCGCAGTACCGACTG
>JBKPEY010000605.1:0-2617 GCA_046744405.1 Actinomycetota bacterium | reverse complement strand
CTTGCAGGATCTCGTTCCAGTTTCGGTCCATTCGTTCGTTGAGGGTCTCGTTGCGACCGTCTGTCGGGTCAACGTCCTCGTCGACATCGGCAGCCCGTTGGTCTGTCATCTTCGATTCCTCACCTGCACTTTTGCTGTCACAGTGTTAAACCCGGCGGCGGCGACACCTAAACATCGAACGCCGCAGATCAGGAGTTGCCGACGATATGCTCGATGATCGCCGTAGTCGAGACCGAGGGAGTACGCGGCAGATACACCACCTGACAAATGTCGTTGAGGTCGTCGAATTTTCCCTGCCAATCGTCGCCCATTACCAAGATGTCGGCTTTGTGGTGCCGGACGTACTCGCGCTTCTGCTCAAGGCTCTCCTCGATGAATACCTCATCGACAGCTTTGACGTTGGCAACGATCTCCAGACGCTCCTCCTGGCTGAATACGGGATTGCGACCCTTCTTGGAAAAGTTCAGCTTGTCCGATGAAACCCCGACTACCAGCCGGTCACCCAGCGCGGCCGACCGGTTGAGCACGCGTACATGGCCGACGTGGAAGACGTCGAAGGTGCCGAAGGTGATCACGGTCTTGCTGGTCACGTCAACTGCTCCCCTTAGATTTGCTCCAGTCGACTGCGCTCGTTCCGCGCGGATCGCGCTTTGTAGCAGCGATTTGCTCAAGCCAACCTTAGAGGCTCTCCCGCATCTGCGCCGTGAAGATCACCTAGGCGTAGCCCTTAGGCGTCAGGGCGCGTGAAAACCGCTCGCCAGCGATGCGTCTCAGGCGGGTCGCGGATCTCCTCGACACTCACCACATTGAGACCTTCCACAGCAAACGACTCAATATCAGTTCGGCTCAGCGGCCACGGCGGTCCGTCACTCTGCTCGTCGGCGTCAGGAGCGACCGCCAATACCAGCAATGTGCCGCCAGGCGCGACGAGGCGGCCGACGTGCAGCACGACCGTCGGTCGGAGGCGTACCGGGAGGGACTGGGTGGTGTAGGTCTCCACCACCAGATCAAAGTGCTCACGCCACTCTGTCGGCGGATTCAGCAGATCGGCCACGCGGAAGTCGACCGGGCTGGTCGGGAAGCGTCGTCGCGCAGCATCGATCGCGGACCCCGAGATGTCAAAAGCGATAACCCGATATCCCTGCGCAGCTAGATAGGCCGCATCGTCGCCGAGCCCGCAGCCGACCACCAACGTACGCCTGCCCGAAAGGTCGGGACGCTGTTCGATCCACTCCACAAGCAGAGGGTGGGGTGCCCGGCGATCCCAGGGAACGACGGCGTGTCCGTCCGCCGCCTGGGCGTACAGCCGCTCGAACCAGCTCGTGGGATCGCCCTCCCCAAGGGCCTCCCCCGACAGTCGCCGCGCATCCTCGTCCGGATCCTGTGCCGTCATGGCTCCATCCTTGCCGACAAGGATGGAGATGGACCGCGGGCCTAGCTCAGGTCTGCCAGCGCAAGCTCGAGCTGGTCAAGACCGTGATCGAGCTGACTCTCAGTGATCACCAGCGGCGGTGCTATCCGGATAGTCGAGCCGTGCGTGTCCTTAGCGAGCACGTGCCGCCGGGCCAGCGCCTCGCAGACATCACGACCGGTGCCAAGTCGAGGATCAACGTCCACACCTGCCCACAGACCGCGAGAGCGGAAAGAGACAACACCCTGACCGATCATGCGATCCAGCCGCTGCCGTAGCTGTACGCCCAGCTCGGCCGCACGCTGCTGATATTCACCGGTCTCCAGCAGTCGTACGACGGCCAAGCCAAGGGCGCACGCGAGCGGGTTGCCTCCGAACGTGCTGCCATGCTGGCCTGGTTGTAAGACTCCCAACACATCATGATCAGCGACGACTGCGGAGACCGGCACGATGCCACCACCGAGCGCCTTTCCCAGCAGCACGACATCAGCGCTGACATTCTCGTGCTCGCAGGCGAGGGTGCGGCCGGTCCGGCCGAGCCCTGACTGGATCTCGTCCGCGATGAACAACACTCCATGCTGACTCGTCAGCTCACGTACCCCGGCGAGATAGCCAGACGGCGGAATTCGCACTCCCGACTCACCCTGAATCGGCTCCAGCAGTACGGCCACAACATCATCGTTCATTGCACTACGAAGCGCCTCAAGATCACCGTACGGCACAGCGACAAAACCCGGAGTGTAGGGCCCGAAATGATCATGTGCCAGTGGATCGTCGGAGAAGCTCACAATTGTGGTAGTCCGGCCATGGAAGTTGCCGGTAGCAACGATGATCACAGCTCGGCCGTCCGGCACGCCCTTGACCTCGTATCCCCACTTGCGGGCGACCTTGATCCCAGATTCAACGGCTTCCGCGCCGGTATTCATCGGCAGCACCATGTCTTTGCCGATCAAGGTTGCCAGTCCGTCCGCAAATGGTGCCAATTGATCATGGTGAAAGGCTCTCGAGGTCAAAGTCAGCCGATCCAGCTGCTCCTTGGCGGCAGCAACCAGCTTCGGATGCCGGTGACCGAAGTTGTTCGCCGAGTACGCCGCCAGGAAATCCAGGTACTGCGTGCCCTCGGTGTCGGTGAGCACTGCGCCCGATCCAGCCGAGGCCACAACATCGAGCGGATGGTAGTTGTGAGCGACGTGCTCGTCCTCGATC
>JBKPEY010000194.1:0-12968 GCA_046744405.1 Actinomycetota bacterium | reverse complement strand
GAGTACGACGATCTATCTGCAAGACGGTCGGGGACTAAGCCCGATCGCTGCCGGCTTGGTGTTCCTGGCGCCGTCGGTGGCCGTGGCGCTGGCTGGTCCGTTGGCTGGCCGACTCGCGGGGTGGCAACCGGTGCCGGTGCTCATTCCGGTGAGTCTGCTGCTTGGCGGGGCCAGCCTGCTGGCCACCTCCGCCGCAAGCCTTTGGGGCGCCTACCTGCCGCTGCTCGGCCTGACGGGCATCGCCCTGGGCCGTGGTTGGACGCTGCCACGCATCGGCAGCCAGACGGCCGTCGACCCGGCTCGCGCCGGCGAGGCGGCCGGAGTCAACCTCACGGTGATGGTGACAATCGCCGGCGTCGCGGTCGCTCTCGCTGGAACCCTCATCGAGCTCTGGGCCGGTGGAACGGCCGACATCGTTGGCGCCACACGGGGCGTACTGCGGCTTGTCTCGGTGCTCTCCATGGTCGGCGGCGCGGGTCTGCTGGCCGTCAGCTTGATCGGGCGCGGGTCGCGCCGTTCCTCAGAGCTGACATCGCCCGCGTCGTGAAAGATGGTGGCGTGGTCGAGTTCGCTGAACGGGCAGAGCGAGTCGTCGTGCTGACCCGGCGGGGTTGCCATTTGTGCGACGAGGCGATTGCTCAGGTGGCTGCCGTCTGTGCCGATACCGGCGAGCGATACGCGACTGTTGATGTCGACAGCGATCCACAGCTACAGCGGCGGTACACCGACCAGGTGCCCGTAACCTTCGTCGATGGTGCGCAGCATGATTTTTGGCGGGTGAATCCGGTACGCCTCAAAGCCGCTCTGTTGCGGAGTCGCTGAGCGACCATGTTGTTCACCGCTGCCACGCTCCGCGGACTAACTGCGGGCCGGGTGAGCTGTACCTATCGCCGGTGGGATGTCGTACGGCCTAAAGTCGGGTCACGATTCACGACCTCGGCCGGGGTCGTCGAGGTGACCTCGATCAGCCCGGCGGAGGAGGATCAGCTGACCGTGCGGGACGCAGCAGACGCCGGCTTCGACTCGGTCGCTGACTTGATCAAGTGGTGTCGGGGGAAGGGCAGCGGCGATCTCTATCGAATCGGCATCACCTTGGCCGGGCCCGATCCTCGAATCGAGCTCCGACGCACCGACAAGCTGGATCCAGCAGACGTCGCGGCGCTGAATGCCAAGCTCGATCGGATGGATCGTGCCGCGGAGCATCCCTGGACCCGGAGCATCTTGCGACAGATTCAACGTCTGCCTGCCGTGGTGTCGACCGAACTCGCAGCCGAGGTGGGACAGGAGCGGCAGGCGTACAAGTTGCGCGTACGCCGCCTCAAGGCTCTTGGGTTGACCGAATCACTGGAACGCGGTTACCGGCTCTCCCCGCGTGGCGAGGCGTACCTCGCCACTCTTGGTGAGTCCTGTTAAGCAAGGCAAATTCGAGCGTTTTCGCCAGCTCGGTGGGGAACGTACGCCTGAGACGCGCCTGACCCGCCCGTTTCCGCAGGTTTGGTGGGAAACGTACGTCCGATGCGCGAAGCTGAGATGTTTGTGCTGGTCTTCACAAAGACTTTAGAGTGGCGCTGTTTGGACCAGATCCGAGCGCCGATCCAGGAGTTGCGTGTCGCAGACCTTCCCCACCGAGCCTCCGCCACGGGCGGCTACGGATGATCCTTGGCGCGCCGTACCCACCCTCAAGGGCATTCCGGACGCCACAGTCGCCCGCCTGCCGGTCTATCTGCGTGCGCTCAATCAGCTGGCGGAGCAGCAGATCGACACCATCAGCAGCGGCGCGCTAGCTGAAGCGGCCGGCGTCAACTCTGCTCAGCTTCGCAAGGACCTGTCTTACCTCGGGTCCTACGGCACCCGTGGAGTCGGCTACGACGTGACCTACCTGCGTTTCCAGATCGGCCGCGTGGTTGGTTCAGCACACGACTGGCCGGTCATCATTGTGGGGCTGGGAAATCTTGGCACCGCCCTGGCCAACTACTCCGGTTTCTACTCCCACGGATTCCGGGTCGTCGGCTTGATCGACACCTCTCCCGATCTCATTGCCAAACAGATTCGCGGCCTGGCGATCTGCGACCTCAGCGAGCTCGAAGAGGTTGTCGCCCGTACGGGCGCAGTGATCGCCGTAATCGCGACTCCGGCCGAGGCCGCGCAGGCCGTCGCCGACAGGCTTGTCTACCTGGGTGTGACGAGCATCTTGAACTTTGCACCCACGGTGCTTGTGGTGCCTGAGGGCGTTAACGTCCGAAAGGTCGACCTGGGCCAGGAGCTGCAGATTCTGGCCTATCACGAGCAGCGCAAGACCGACGATAGCCAGGTCTTGGCCAAGAGGAGAGGGAAGAGCTGATGAGCATCCTGGTGGTCAGCGTCTCACACAAGTCGACCTCGGTCTCCCATCTCGGCCAGCTTGCCTTGGACTCTCCGGCTTCGGCCAAGCTCGCACAGCAACTTGTTGACTCCGACCACATCGACGAGGCCCTGGTCTTATCGACGTGCAACAGGACCGAGCTGTACGCCTCCGTCTCCCGGTTCCATGGCGCGTTGGACGATGCAACACAGGCACTTGCCGATGTCGCGGGTCTCAGGCCGGGTGAGCTGCGCTCCTTGTGCGCGGTCTTCTTCGATGAAGGTGCGGTCGCTCACACATTCTCGGTTGCCTCCGGTCTGGATTCCCTTGTGGTTGGCGAAAGCCAGATTTTGGGCCAGGTGAAGAGCGCACTCGCCGCAAGCCAGGTTCACCAGACCGTCGGCACGGTGCTGAATTCGCTGTTTCAGCAGGCGATCAGGGTAGGCAAGCGAGTCCACACCGAAACCGGCATTGGCGCGGCCGGCCGTTCGCTGGTGACCGCGGCGTACGGAATCCTGAGCGAGGAGATCGGTGATCTGCAGGGCCGCCGTGTGCTCGTCGTCGGCGCCGGCGCGATGGCAGGACTGGCTGCTCGGACCGCAGCAGCCGATGGCGCGTTTGTGACATGTGCCAACCGGACCCTGGCTCGCGCCGAGCGCTTGGCCGAGGCCGTCGGCGGCAAGGCTGTGGCCCTGTCAGACCTTGATGATGCGCTCGCCGCCAGCGATGTGCTCGTGACGTGCACCGGAGCGCGGACACTTACCATCGACGTCGATGACTTGGCGGGTACGCCGGTGCGCGGGGTCGTTGATCTCGCACTGCCGGCTGACGTGGCACCGGAGGTCGCAGAACGCGACATTTGCCTGGTGAACCTAGACCGGCTTGTCTTCGACCAACCCGACAGTGCCAGTGCCCAGGAGATCGAAGACGCTCGGGCCTTGGTTCGAGAAGAGGTCGCCACCTTCCTTGCCCTCCGACGAGCGGCCCAGGTGGCCCCCACCGTGGTGGCCTTGCGCTCCATGGCCTCCGATGTGGTCGCTGCAGAGCTGCGTCGATTAGATGCCCGGCTGCCGGATCTTGATGATCATGAGCGCGAGCAGATCCAGCGCAGTGTGCGACGCATTGTCGATAAGCTGCTACACGCGCCCACGGTTCGGGTACAGGAACTGTCGACAGAGCCTGACGCCGTCGATTACGCCGCCGCCTTGCGGGAGCTCTTCGCACTCGACCCGCAGACGGTCGCAGCGGTGATGTCACCGGAGGTCGGACCGTGATGCAGCGTTGGCGCTGATGCAAATGCCCCAATTGACCCGGCCGATCCGGCTGGGCGCCCGAAGGTCCGCGCTCGCCCGCGCACAGGCGAACCAGGTGGCGGCCGCACTCGCAGCCGAAGGAATCGAGTCCAACTTCGTCGGCATTACGACTTCCGGTGATAGCGACCAGCGACACCTTACCGAGATCGGCGGCAGGGGTGTCTTTGTCAACGCGGTGCGCGATGCCCTTCATCACGGCGAGATCGATGTCGCAGTGCACTCGCTCAAGGACTTGCCGACGGCGCCGGTCGCAGATCTGGAGATTATTGCGATCCCAGAGCGCGCGGACACGCGCGACGTCCTCGTTGGCCGGCGACTTGACGATCTTGCCGATGGCTTCCGGGTAGGAACCGGAGCTCCGCGGCGCGCCATGCAGATTCTCGACTGGGCGGCCAGCCGCGATTTGGATCCGGAGATCGTGCCGATTCGGGGCAATGTGGAGACCCGCATTGGGCGGGTACGCCAAGGCCAGGTGGATGCCGTGATCTTGGCCGCGGCGGGCTTGCGCCGACTAGGTTTGCTTCCCGACTTGGAGACACCTTACGAAGACCTTGTCATCGACAACCTCCCAGCACAGATTCTTGATCATCGGGTGATGCTTCCAGCACCTGGACAAGGTGCCCTTGCGCTAGAAATTCATCGTTCTCTCAGCATTGAGCTACGGCAGCATTTAGCAAATCTTGACAACGCCGTTGCGCATGCAGAATCCCTTGTAGAACGGGGTTTCCTTGCTGCTCTCGAGGCCGGCTGCACGGCTCCGGTGGGGGCCCGTGCAACTGTGCTGGCCGTCCGTGGTACAAGTCTCGATTTGACTCTGACGGCGGTAATTGGGAGAACGTTACTGAGCAACTTGTCAGAACTAACCAAAGCGGGCCCAGTGATACGGCTGGAGGTGCACGGATCAACGTCAGATCCGCAGCAGTTTGGGGTCGCTCAAGCCGGTCAGGTGCTGGCGCAGTTGCGGTAGGGAAACGTCTGAACAACCTAGGCTCGGCCCGCTGATGAAGCAGCCGAGCTATGACAACAGAACGCGAGAAGTCAGTGAGTACATCCTCGGCTCGTAGGCCCCGGACCTCCCCCTCAGCTACTCCCACTGCACCCGTGGCCAAAGGCCGCGTGATCTTTGTTGGCACCGGACCTGGTGATCCTGACCTACTGACACTTGGTGCCATTGCCGCGCTTGCCGATGCCAGCTCTGTGATCTTGGACAACGATAGGCAGCGTGAAATTCTGACCCATCCCGCGATCACCCTCGCTAAGGACGCTGAGGTCATCACCCTTGGACTGACTGAAGCACACAAGCCGTTGAGCCCCACTGCGCGAGCCAAGATCGTGCTCAAGCAGGCCTCCACAGGTTGTCGGGTGGTGCGGCTCGTCGCCGGTGATCCGTTCTTGGATAACGCCGTTGCCGATGAAGCAGCGGCGTGCGTACGCGGTGGCATCGATTTCGAAGTCGTGCCGGGGGTTTCGAGCCTGACTGCTGTCCCGGAGTACGCCGGGATCGACCTGATCCATGCTGGAGGTGTGCAGTTCGCCTCCGTCACCGACGGCAAGTTCACCAAGAACGGAACTGCCCAATGGGGTGCTGCGGCCACGATTGTGGTCAGCACGCTGGTCTCTTTGGTCGCCAGCCTGGTGGAGGCGGCCAAGGCGGCCGGCCGGCCAGGAGATGATCATGTGGTGGTCACGCTGCACGGCGGCAGCACCGAACAGATCACACTGTCGACCAACCTGGACGGGCTGCTGGCCGCCGTCAAGTCGGTTCGGCCGCCGGCCTCGGATCCGGTTCACGTAATCATCGGCGCTGCGGCGGAACAGCGTCAGGAGCTGAGCTGGTATGAGACCAAGCCCCTCTTCGGCTGGCGGGTGCTGGTGCCGCGCACCAAGGACCAGGCGGCACCAATGGTCGCTCGGCTGCGCACCTACGGCGCCCACAGCGAAGAAGTGCCGACCATCTCCGTCGAGCCGCCGCGCAGTCCGCTGCAGATGGATAAGGCGATTCGAGGTCTGGTTGAGGGTCGCTACGAGTGGGTGGCGTTTACCTCGGTCAATGCCGTCCGGGCCGTACGTGAGAAGTTCGAGGAGTACGGCTTGGATGCCCGGGCCTTCTCCGGCCTGAAGGTCGCAGCCGTTGGTGAAGTGACCGCGAATTCCCTGCAGGCTTGGGGAATCGAGCCTGATCTGGTGCCGGATGGTGAGCAGTCCGCTGCCGGCCTGGCGGCCGAGTTCCCGCCGTACGACGACGTGCTGGATCCGATTAACCGGGTCTTCCTGCCGCGTGCCGATATCGCGACCGAGACCTTGTCCGAAGGCCTACGGAACGTGGGTTGGGAAGTCGAAGATGTCACCGCATACCGGACGGTTCGCGCCACTCCACCTCCAGCGCCGGTGCGTGAGGCGATCAAGACCGGCAAGTTCGACGCTGTGGTGTTCACGTCCTCATCGACGGTGCGCAACCTGGTCGGGATCGCCGGCAAGCCGCATTCCTCGACGATCATCGCGGTCATCGGTCCGGCGACGGCACGAACCTGTGAAGAGCATGGCCTACGGGTCGATGTCATTGCCGCCAAGCCGTCGGTGGTTGATCTTGCCGACGCTTTGGCCAGTTTCGCCGCCCAGCGGCGAGACGCCTTTCTGGAAGCAGGCGAGCCGGTCCTCAAGCCGTCTCAGCGTCGCGCGACCACTCGTAGAAAGGCCTGAACTCACTCAGGTGAGACGTTGGCAGAATAGTGTGGGCAAGTTGCAGATTCCGGGCACGGAAACCTGCCGTTTACCCACACTTTCTTGAGGGAGCATCAGGGTGGTGAGATACCGGCCGCGGCGCCTTCGGACTATTGTCCCTATCCGAGCGATGGTGGCCGAGACCAGCCTGGAGCCGCGCCAGTTGATCTTGCCGATGTTCGTTGCGGAAGGTCTGCACGAACCTCGCACGATCAGCTCGATGCCCGGAGTTGTTCAGCACACCCTCGACACGCTCCGCAAGGCGGCGGTGGAAGCCGTGGACGCGGGACTGGCGGGCGTGATGCTCTTCGGCGTACCCGAGCACAAGGATGCTCAGGGCTCCGGCGCGCTCGATCCAGACGGCATCTTGACCTCCGCCATCCGAGCGGTGCGTCAGGAGGTCGGGAATGAGTGCTTGGTCATGTCCGATATCTGCCTGGATGAATTCACCGACCACGGTCACTGTGGGGTACTTACGCCGTCCGGCATAGTCGACAATGACGCGACGATCGAGATTTACGCTCAGATGGCGGTCTTGCACGCGGAGGCTGGTGTTCACCTGGTCGGGCCCAGCGGCATGATGGACGGCCAAGTCGGCGCAATCAGAGAGGCGCTGGACGCGGCGGGAGCCTCCGATGTGGCAATCCTCGCCTATTCGGTGAAGTACGCATCAGCGTTCTACGGCCCCTTCCGGGAAGCCGTGGCATCCTCACTGCGCGGCAACCGGAGGACATACCAGCAGGATCCGGCCAACATTCGCGAGGCACTTCGCGAGGTGGCCCTCGATGTCGAGCAGGGTGCCGACATTGTCATGGTCAAGCCTGCGCTCGGCTACCTCGATGTGGTGCGTGCGGTCCGCGAGGCTGTCGATCTGCCGGTAGCGGCGTACAACGTCTCCGGTGAGTACGCCATGGTGGAGGCCGCGGCTGCCAACGGCTGGATCAATCGGGAGTCTGCGGTCGAGGAAGTCTTGACCTCTATCCGGCGCGCTGGCGCGGATCTGATCTTGAGCTACTGGGCACTCGATTGGGCGACGAGGCACCCTGTCACAAACGCAAGGCGCAGATGAGATGACTGTTCGACCGGCTGCGGCCACTGTACGCAGCGAGGCTGCCTTCGAACGGGCCCAAACCGTCATCCCTGGAGGTGTGAACTCACCAGTCCGGGCATTTCGATCCGTGGGTGGTACGCCACGGTTCATTCGGAGTGCCAGCGGCCCGTACCTCTACGACGTCGACGGCAATGAGCTGGTCGACCTAGTGTGCTCTTGGGGGCCCATGCTGCTGGGGCACGCCCATCCTGAGGTCATCGGCGCGGTAGCGAATGCGGCGCAACGCGGCACCTCCTACGGCGCGCCGACGCTGGCGGAAGTTGATCTTGCCGCCGAAATCGTCGATCGGATGCCGGTCGAGCAAGTCCGATTGGTCAATTCGGGTACTGAAGCCACTATGTCGGTGCTCCGGCTGGCCCGCGGTGTCACCGGCCGAGACAAGATCATCAAGTTTGCCGGCTGCTATCACGGACATGTGGATGCGCTGCTTGCTGCCGCGGGCTCCGGAGTTGCGACCCTTGCCATACCGGGCACTCCAGGAGTGACGGAAGGAACGACACTCGACACTTTGGTGCTTGGCTACAACGACCGGGACGCGGTACGCGAGGCCTTCGCCAGCTTCGGCAGCGAGATTGCAGCGGTGATCACCGAAGCCGCACCGGGCAACATGGGAGTCGTTCCGCCGGGGACCGAGGATGGCATCGGTTTCAACGCCTTCCTTGCCGACATCGCTCGCCAGCACGGTGCGTTGTTCATATCCGATGAGGTGATGACCGGCTTCCGAGTGAGCAGATCGGGACAGTTCGGCCTCGATGGTGTGCGCCCGGACCTGATGACCTTCGGCAAGGTCATGGGTGGCGGCTTTCCAGCGGCCGCCTTCGGTGGGCGGGCCGACATCATGGAAAACCTGGCGCCTGTTGGCAGCGTCTACCAGGCCGGAACGCTATCGGGAAATCCGATTGCGACAGCCGCTGGACTCGCGACCTTGCGGCTTGCGTCCGCGCAGGTCTATTCGCAGATCGACAGCACTTCGGCGACCGTTCGCGCCGAGGTTGCGGCTGCGCTGGAGGCGGCCGGAGTGCCTTATGTCATTCAGAACGCCGGGAACTTGTTCAGCGTTTTCTTCGTGAGCGAGGGCGTGACCGCCGTGCCGGATTACGCCACCGCGACGAAGCAGTCCACCAGCGCGTACGCTGCATTCTTTCACTCCATGCTCAGCTCTGGTGTGTACTTGCCGCCGAGCGTGTACGAAGCTTGGTTTCTGTCGGCGGCGCATGATGATAGGGCGTTAAATCGGATCGTCGAAGCGCTACCAGCTGCGGCGTCCGCCGCCGCGAATGCCTCGGGATAAGTAAGCGAGGGGCCACCATGGGTCAGAACCGGACGATTGTGCACCTTGTGCGACATGGAGAGGTGGACAACCCAGCGGGACTGCTCTACGGGCGGCTACCCGACTATCACCTCTCCGAGTTGGGCCGGGAGATGGCCGAGCGGGTCGCCGAACACTTCCGGAACCGCGACGTAGTACATCTCAGCAGCTCACCGCTGGAGCGCGCGCAGGAAACCGCGGCCCCAATTGCCGAAGCGCTCGGTCTGCCGGTGGTCATCGACACTCGGCTCATCGAGGCGGCCAACTATTTCGAAGGGCTCAGGCTTTCCTTTGACGGTGCGCTGCGTCACCCGAAGAACTGGTTGTATTTTCGAAACCCGTTGCGGCCCAGTTGGGGCGAGGCATATACCGACATCCTCACCAGAATGCGTCCCGCAATGAGAGATGCCGCCGTTGCGGCGTCAGGTCACGAAGCCGTGATCGTCACCCATCAGCTTCCGATCTGGGTGGCCCGCAGCTATGCGGAGGGCCGGCGAATGGCCCATGACCCCCGGAAGCGCCAATGCACACTGGGCAGTGTTACCTCGTTCAGCTACATCGACGCTCACGTGACCTCTGTCAGCTATACCGAGCCGGCAGCTGAGCTGCTGCGTCCGCACCAGACCAAGAAGTTCGTCGCGGGAGCCTGATGCTGCGGCGTAGTTGTGTCCGCACAGCGATGGTTCTAGCCGCCATGCTGTTGCTCGCCGCCTGTGCCGGCACCGGCGCAGATGAGCAGACCCGGCGTGCTGGCGAGGTGGGCTATCCGATCGTGGCGCGCAATCTGACCCGAGTTCCGCCCGATCAGCGCAAGGAACTGCCAGCGGTGTCCGGCCAGGGTCTCGGCAGCAATAAGCCAATCTCCACTCAGGATTACCGCGGCAAGGTCGTGGTGATCAACGTCTGGGGGTCGTGGTGTCCGCCATGCCGCAAGGAGGCACCCGACCTGCAGGCAGCGAGTGTGGAGACCAAGGACGTCGCACAGTTCGTTGGCATTACCAGCAAGGACTATGACCCAGCGCCGGCTGAGGCGTTCGTCCGAAGCTTCAAGATCACCTACCCGAGCATCTACGATCCAACCGGCAAGGTGTTGCTGGCCTTCGCTGGCGAACTGCCGCCGAGCGCAATTCCATCGACCATGATCATCGATAAGAACGGCCGGCTTGCCGTCCGGGTGCTGAGTGAAGTCTCCAAGATCACCTTGGTTGACATGATCAATGACGTTGCGGATGGCCGATAATGACTCCGCTCGACCTCGCGACGTGGGCCGAGACTGCGGTCGGCGGTTCCATGGCGCTAGCGCTTCCGGTAGCTCTGCTCGCCGGACTGGTCTCGTTCTTCTCACCGTGCGTAGTGCCGCTGCTGCCCGGCTACCTTTCATATGCGACCGGATTGGGGGCCGCAGAGGTTGTCGAAGGATCACCTCACCGCGGCCGAATGCTCGCTGGTGCGTCGCTTTTCGTCCTGGGGTTCGCGGTGGTTTTTGTCATCACCGGCGTAGTCGCGGGTTCGGCGGGACGGCTGCTCGCCCAGTATCGTGAAGTGATCACCCGGGTGCTAGGTGTGTTGATCATCGTGCTGGGCCTGATCTTCGCCGGTGTGGTGCGAATCGGGCAACGCGATCTACGGATACACCGAGTTCCGGCGGTAGGCGTTGCGGCGGCACCGCTGGTCGGTGTGGTGTTCGCGCTTGGCTGGACGCCCTGTTTATCGCCAACTCTTGGAGTCGTCGTCAATCTTGGGTTCAACGAAGGTACTGCCGTACGGGGTGGGCTGCTCGGCTTTGTGTACGCCCTTGGGCTGGGCATTCCTTTTGTGCTCGCAGGACTTGCGTTCACCAAGATGGCCAGCGCTGTCGCGTTTCTGAGAGAGCGCCAGCAGTTGATCATGCGGATCGGTGGCGTACTGATGATCATCCTCGGAGTACTGCTGGCTAGCGGCACTTGGAATACGCTTACCGCTGTGCTGCGACAGTGGGCAGCGAGCTTCGAGACGGTGCTGTGAAGAGATGGCGCGCTGAAGTGATGGGGCTCTGAACTGGTGGGGATCTGACGTGACGGCGATCAAGACTCGCGAGTCGGCGGCGAAAGCAAGCGGGCCGACACTACGGCCGGAACTTCCCCGACTGGGCTGGCGTGGCGGGCTCCGTTACTTGTGGACCCAGCTCACCTCGATGCGTACGGCGCTGATCTTGTTATTCGCGCTCGCGCTCGCTGCGATTCCGGGCTCGCTGATACCGCAGCGCAGAATTTCGCCGGTCCGGGTCAGCGACTTTCTCAACGAACATCCAACGCTGGGACCGATCTACGACAAGATCGGCATGTTCAGCGTCTACAGCTCGCCCTGGTTTTCCGCGATCTATCTGCTGCTGTTCGTCTCCCTGATCGGCTGCATCATCCCGCGCTTAGGGGTGTACGCCAGGGCTCTGCATGCTAGTCCGCCGAAAACGCCGCGCAACCTGGTCCGGCTGCCTGCGTACGCCGAGGCTGACATTTCAGATGGTGATCAGAACGTGCTCGACCGTGCCGCGGTGGCGTTGCGCCGCCGGCATTATCGGGTGGACGTCCATAGCGAGAGCATCGCAGCGGAGCGCGGCTACCTGCGGGAGGCGGGCAACCTGGTGTTCCACAGCAGCCTGGTTTTCGTGCTCATCGGCGTAGCGATTGGCGCACTGTTCGGGTTTCGTGGCACCAGCGTGGTGATCGTCGGCCAGGGCTTCTCCAACAACCTCACCCAGTACGACGACTTCTCAGCCGGTGGCCGGTTCAGTGAAGCGAATCTGGCGCCGTTCAGCGTGACAGTCAAGAACTTCGACGTGAAATTCGAGACCGGACCCGTGCAGCGGGGTGCGGCCCGTTTGTTTCGCGCGAACGTGGAGGTGACCGACCGGCTGGGGGCAGCACCACATCAGGAGGTTCTCGAGGTCAATAAGCCGCTGCGCATTGATGGCACCACTGTGCATCTCATCGGGCACGGCTATGCGCCCAAGGTGACAGTCAAGGATGCTCAGGGCAACGTCGCGTTCTCCGGTCCGGTTGTGATGCTGCCGCAGGACAGTAATTTCACCTCACTTGGCGCAATCAAGGTCCCGGACGCCCGGCCGGAGCGCTTGGCTTTTGAGGCCCTATTCCTCCCAACAGCCGTGCTCGATGAGCAGGGGCCGCACTCGATCTTTCCCGATGCCCTCAATCCGGCGCTATTCGCCAATGTCTGGTACGGGCCTGAAAGGGTGGAGACCGGAAAGCCGGAAAATGTCTATTCCCTCGACACGAGTGGACTAAGCCAGCTCAAGCAGAGTGACGGCCAGCCCGTACGGATTGCTCTCAAGGTTGGAGACGGCGTCAACCTGCCGGACGGTAAGGGTTCGATCCAACTCGATGGCTGGGTGCGCTGGGTCAAGCTGCAAATCGGCGATACGCCAGGCGTGCCGATTTCCCTTATAGCACTGGGATTTGCTGTCGCCGGCTTATGCCTGTCGCTGTTCGTGCGCCCGCGCCGGGTGTGGATTCGGGTCGGAGACAATGAGGCAGGTCATAGGGTGTTGGAAGTCGGTGGCCTAGACCGTGCTGACGCCCGAGCCGGCTTGACCGACGATGTAGCTGAGCTGGCCGCCGAATTGTCCAGCAGGCCGGAGGATGTGAGCCCGAGGTGAGGTACGAGTACTACTCCAATCTCGTCCTGGTGAGTTCGGTTGTCGTGTACGCGCTCGCAATGTTCGCGCACGCAGCGGAGTGGGCAGCTGCGCGCCGGATAGGCGTGACCCAGAAAAATGAGCGCGAGCTGGTTAAGGCTCGGGCCGGCGAGATGCGCGGCGCTGAGGCTGTTGATTTCTCGGAGTCCAGTCCCTCCACTGCGGCGAGCCGGCCGGCCTCCAGCCCTCGGGTTGAGCAATTTGGCCGAATCGGCGTCGCGCTGACGATCATCGGTTTCCTGCTCAGCGTTGCCGGCGTACTGCTGCGTGGGCTGGCCGCGCACCGGGCGCCGTGGGGCAACATGTTCGAGTTCACCATTATCGCGATGGTCTTCATCGTCGGGGCGTACTTGATCATGCTGTGGCGTACTGGTGTTCGCTGGCTCGGACTGCCGGTCACCTTGCTTGCTGCGGTTGGAAACGGGCTGGCGGTGACCGTCTTCTACGTCGCTGTGGCGCCGCTTGTGCCTGCATTGCACTCG
>JBKPEY010000462.1:0-4842 GCA_046744405.1 Actinomycetota bacterium | reverse complement strand
TCCCGATGAGTTTTGCTTGATCACAGCAGTGGCTGTAGGCAGCCGTTAGCGTGACGCCATGGAAACGAGGACAGCCGGGGGGACGCTCGAGCTCGACGGATATCGGCCGTTTCCTAACCTCGTGTGGCGGAACGCGATTCAGACCCGATTCGAGATCCCGGCGATCCTCCGCCTCCTCGGCATGCCGCACGACGCCCGGATCCTTGAGGTTGGCTGCGGTCCGGGCGTCGCACTCCCGGAGCTCGCCCGGCGCCTGCGGCCGCGCCGCCTTGTCGGTATCGATGTCGACGCGGGGCTCCTCGAGAGCGCACGCGCCGCCGGCGTCCCCGCCGAGCTCGTGTGGGGCGACGTGCGCGCCATGCCGTTCGAGGACGCGGCGTTCGACGCTGTGATCGACTTCGGTACCTGCTACCACGTCGCGCGGCCCGAGCACGCTCTGCGGGAGATTGCGCGCGTGCTCTGCGACGGCGGAGTCTTCGTCCACGAGAGTCCGGTAGCGCAGCTGACGGCGCATCCGCTCCGGACGCGCGGACGCTCGTTGCCGTGGTGGGCAACACCCGAACTCCACCGCGTCGCCATCGCCGGATTCTGGTCGAAGGGCGTCAAGCGCGCGAAGGGATGACGTTCCGCCGCTGGTTCACTCCCGTCGCCGCAGCGGTGGCGGTCGGTGGGCTCGGCTGGGCGCTGTGGAGCCGCCGGTCGGCGATCGAGGCATTCGACTGGGGGTTCTCGTGGCCCGCCATCGTGGTCGCGGCAGTGCTGTTTGCGTTGTCGCCGCTCATCCAGGCAATCTCGTTTCACATCCTTCTCGCCGAGCTCGGCGCTCCGGTCCGATTCCTTTCGGCGACCGTGGTCTGGACGCGGTCGTTCCTCCTGCGGTACGCGCCGACGGGCGTCATGGGCCTCGCGTACCGACTGCGAGAGAGCGGGCGGCTCGGTGTCTCGCCGGCCCGCATGGCGACGGCGACCGTCTACGAGCAGATCGCCGTGCTGACGGCCGGCGCGCTCGCCTGCGCATCGGGCTTCCTCCTCGCCTCGTCCCGGCCGCCGGCCGCTGCAATCGCGATTCTTGCCGTCGCACTCCTTGTCCTGGCGGCGTTGCGACCGTCATGGGGCGGGCACCTTGTTCGACCGCTTCTCCGCCGCCGCGGCATCGATGTCTCAGCGCTCGTGCGTGGGCGGGTACTCGCGCTCGTGGTCGCGCTGAACAGCGCCGGCTGGATGGCGACCGCAGCCGGCGTATGGGTACTAGTTGACGGAATCGCCGGACCTGCTCCTGATCCCGCGTGGCTCGGCGGCTCCCATGCGTTCGCCTGGATGCTCGGCTTCATCGTCCCGTTCCTGCCGGGCGGCCTCGGGCTCCGCGACGGAACGCTGGCCGCCCTTTTGGCGGTTCCGTATTCACCGAGCGTTGGGGCGGCGCTTGCTCTCGCGGTCAGGCTGGTCGGTATGCTCGGCGAACTCGTGGCAGCCGGCGTCGCTGAGGTAGCTGCCGCCGTCAGCGGTATTGAGACGAAGAGCTCGCCGATGGGAAGCGTGTCACCCGCTCTAAAATCCGAACGGAGGTGAGGCGCAGTGGACCTGGAACGGGCTCGATCGTTACTGCACGCGGAGCGTGCGCAGGTACAGCAGCTGCTGACCGATCTCGGCACAGCACGCACGGATGATCATGAGGCCGAACGCGATGCGGCTTATCCGGCGACGCCGCTGGCACAGCAGGGCGTCGACGACGCGGTTGCCGCCGGCCTGCGGGACCGACTCGCTGCGCTTGATCGGGCCCTTCAGCGGGTCGACGACGGCAGCTACGGTCGCTCGACCGTCAGCGGTGCGCCCATCCCTGACGAACGTCTTGAAGCAGATCCGGCGGCGGAGCTCACCGTTCAGGAGGCGGCAGACGATAGAGCGGCCTATTGAGGGCGTCACCTCGTGAGGAGTCCGGCGACGAGATTAACGGTCGCGGCGAGGATGACTGTTCCAAACAGGTATGACAGCAGGCAGTGCCGCAGCACCACCGACCGGATTGCGGTGCTCGAAACGTCCGTGTCCGACACCTGGTAGGTCATTCCGAGGTTGTAGCTGAAGTAGAAGAAGTCGCGGTACGAGGGCTGGTCATTGTTGTTGAAGTCGATCCCACCCACGGGCTCGCTGTAAAAGAGGTACGCGTAGCGGGCGGTGTACAGCAGGTGCAGCATTCCCCAGGACAGGAAGAGGCCGACCAGACCGATCGCCGCGGCAAGGGTCCGGATATTGGCGGCGCCGACGACTAGCAGGACGACGATAACCACCAGGCTGCCGAGCGCCGCGGCCGCGACGAGAAGCTCCTCGGTATGCGGACGGTAGTCCTCATTTCGCGCGTCGCCTCGAGTGCTGTCGGGCGTCATCGGCCAGAGCACAACGAATCCGGCCAGGAGGAACACCGCACCCATCACCGCAATGCCAAACAGCACACCCAGCAGCACGCTCCACAACAGGCCGACCAGCAGCGCGACGACAACGCCGACGACGACAGAGATCGCCAGTCGGGCCGCCGCGGACGTCGGCACTCCGCGAATCACGTAGTAGATCATCGCCGACCACCAGGGTCTGGCGTGCGCTGATTGGAGTTAGTGTCCTGAGGTGATCCCGGTAACAACTCGGCCCGTGGGATTAGACGATCTGCCTGCAGTTGCAAAGTTGTTTGACAGCCAACGAAACACCCGTCGGTGTTGGTGCATGGCGTTCTGCACCACTCGCAGCCAGTTCGCAAGAGGGTGGCTGCGAGGTGGCAATGAGCGGCGGTTTGGGGCGATGACGGCTACCGAACCGAGCCCGATGGGGGTACTTGCTCATCGAGGTGACGACGCCGTCGGATGGTGCGCATGCGGCCCGCGGGCGCGATATCTCTTCCCCGGCAGCCCAGCTAACAAGATCATCGATAGTCGTATCAGCTACGACAACGAAACCGAGTGGTTCCTACCGTGCCTATTCATCCATCCTGACCATCGAGGTGAAGGTCTCACACCCATCCTGGTGCAGTCCGCAGTTGAGCTTGCGCGCTCCGAAGGCGCCTCCGCTATCGCGAGCTGGCCGCTAGCTAGATCGGTGGGGCGTTCCGGCGATGCCTTCCTCGGCCGAGAGCAAGTCTTCGAAGATCTGGGATTCAGGCTCGCGTACCGGCCCACCCCCGAACGGGTGATCATGCGCCTCGAGTTGGACTCCGCCTGACACCAGAGCTCAGTCGAAGTGCAAGGAGTCCCTGCGTTCACGCTTGAGCTCAAAGAAGTACGGGTAGCCCGCCAGGGTGACGCTGGCATCCCAGATCCGACCAGCGTCTTCACCTCGCGGAATACGGGTGATGACTGGACCAAAGAATGCGGTTCCGTTGACGTGAATCGTTGGCGTTCCTACGTCTTTGCCCACCTTGTCCATCCCCGCATGGTGGCTCTCGCGTACGGCGTCGTCGTAGTCTGTCGACTCGGCGGCCTCGGCCAGCTCCGGTGGCAGGCCCAGTTCGTCGAGCGCTTCGGCAATCACTGTGGATCGGTCCGAATAACCCTGGTTGTGAATCCGAGTGCCCATGGCGGTGTAAAGGGGCGAGAGGATCTGGTCCCCCTTGTATTGTGCGGCCGCAACCAACACCCGCACCGGGCCCCAAGAGGACTGCAACTTTTCCCGATAGTCCTCGGAGACGTCGGTGCCCTCGTTCAGCACGGCGAGGCTCATGACATGGAAATGCACCTCGATATTGCGTACTTTTTGAGTCTCCAGAATCCAGCGTGAAGTAATCCAGCAGAAGGGGCACGCCGGGTCGAACCAAAAGTCGGCTCGCACACGGTCAGCGGCTGCTTGGCCGCTCCCGGCCTCGGTGGTCGTCAGCGTAGAAGTCACAAAATCTCCTGTGCGTGCATAGATCAGCTATACAAAGCAGCGGCAACAGCGGTCGATCTATTCCTGGCATCACCGTCTGCTGTCGGGGAACATGTAGCAGATGGAACGCGGGATCGGGGTCCTACACCCCAGCCCCGTCGTGCAACGGGATTGGTGGAAGTCCGCCGTGGTCTACCAGATCTATCCCCGCAGCTTCGCCGACAGCAACGGTGACGGCGTCGGCGACCTCGGCGGAATCCTGGACCACCTGGACTATCTCGAGCTGCTCGGTGTCGACGTCGTCTGGCTGAGCCCGGTCTACCGCTCGCCGATGGCCGACAACGGCTACGACATTTCCGACTACTACGACGTCGACCCGTTATTCGGAACGCTCGAGCAGCTCGATGAGCTGATCGCGCAGTTGCATGCGCGCGACATGAAGCTGGTGATGGACCTCGTCGTCAACCACACCAGCTCCGCGCACGTCTGGTTCGCCGAGTCGCGTTCGTCGAGGAACAACCCCAAGCGCGACTGGTACTGGTGGCGCTCGCCGCGGCCCGGGTATGAGCCCGGGTCACCAGGGGCAGAACCTACCAATTGGGGCTCGGCGTTCTCAGGCCCGGCGTGGGCCTACGACGACCACACCGGCGAGTACTACCTGCACGTGTTCGCTCCCGACCAGCCGGACCTCAACTGGGAGAACCCGGAGGTGCGGCAGGCGGTCTACGCCATGATGCGCGACTGGCTGGACCGCGGCGTCGACGGCTTCAGGATGGATGTCATCAACGTGATCTCCAAGGTGGTCGGTCCGGTCGGCGCTGACGGCCGGGTGACGCTGCCGGATGGCGTGATCGGTGGGGATCGGGACCCGCGTTGGCCGGGTGTCGTCGACACAGTCAGTTACGCCGACACACCGGCGTTCGTACTCAACGGACCCCGGATCCATGAGTTCCTTCAAGAGATGCACCGCGAGGTCTTCGCCGGTCGTCCGCCCGG
>JBKPEY010000065.1:0-1981 GCA_046744405.1 Actinomycetota bacterium | reverse complement strand
TTGGCAACAGCGCTGCGGCGAGCGCTAACGCGGCGGACGCGACCAGCCACACGGCGATCAGCCGGCCAATGTCACCCAGACGCAGACGAGCCCGAGATGGAGCTTGTCCTCTTTCGGACACATCAACCACACGCGCCCCCTAACTCAGTGTCCGAGCACCGATGATGATGATCTAAATCGATATCAGAACCCGGACGACTAGAGAAGCGAGCAAGTGCGCCATGACCGGCACACTCACGTGGTGGGGGCACAGCACGAGCATGTGGCGGGACGGCGATACGACTGTCCTATTCGATCCCGTCCTGACGACTCGGCTAGGCCATCTCCGTCGGGTTCGCGGTCCGGTTCCACCTCTGGATGCGGCGCGCGCGGACCTCGTGCTGGTCTCCCACCTCCACGCTGACCACGCCCACTTGCCTTCGCTCCGACTGATCCCGCCCGCCGCGGTTCTCATCGCCCCAACAGGTTCGCGCCGCCTGCTCAGGCCAATCGTTGCCCGCGGTGTGAAGCTCTGGGAGGTTGAGCCGGGTGACCTCGTGGAGTTCGGCAGCATGCAGGTACGCGTCCTGGCCGCTGACCACGACGGGCGGCGACTCCCTGGGAGCCCTCATCGCGGACCCGCACTCGGCTATCTCGTTGAGGGCGCTCACAGGTGCTGGTATCCGGGAGACACAGGGCCGAACCTTGCCTTTGACGAGGTGACGAATGTCGACATCGCCTTGATGCCGGTCGGAGGCTGGGGACCGACGCTTGATCACGGTCATCTCGACGCCGAGCAAGCTGCTTACGTGGTTCGCCGCACTCAGCCAGATCGTGCCATCCCCGTGCACTGGGGTACCTGGTGGCCCATCGGGCTTCGTCAACGTCCTGAGCTGATTGATCTGCCGGCGGCGGCATTCGCCGAACACGTAGCGCGAGTGGCACCGACCACCAGCGTCCACCTCCTCCGGCACGGCCAGTCGGTTGAGCTGTAGCAGCTCGTCAATGACCATGGCAAGGTCAGAGCCATGAGACTCCGAAAGATCTTGAAATCAGCGATGTCTTGTGCCGGTGTCGGACTGCCTGCATCGATCAATGGTCGCAGGTGATCGGCACGATTTTCTTTATTTCTGGAGCATATCGCTTGCTATAGAACACACATTCTAATATTATGTAGGTATGGAACTCGGGGGCCATTCAGCGGAGCGTGATCAGCGCTCAGCTATGGATGAGGCCCTCGACCGTTTCGACTCAGCACTCACCCATGTGGTCACCACACTTGAATCTGGCGGTCTTGATCAACTGGAAACCGAGGAGAAGGTTGCGATCTGGCAGCGTTTCGAAACCATTCGGAACAAGCTGCCGTTTGGTAGATCACCGGTTGATCGCGCACGCCGAAGCGTCTGATCTGCCCGGTAGCTACTGCTCATCCACGATGATGCGGTTCTTGATGCGGGCTTTCCACCTTTCCCGCGCCGAGGCGGCTTCGCGGGTCAGGGCCGCTGCGGCGTTGGGTCCGCGTACCTCCATGTTGGGCGAACGCTTGGAGTCGCAGCTGCCAAACGTGGCCGCGTTGCAGGCCGACGGTGCCGTGACCGTGGAGAAGGTGGCCGTTGTGGAACGGGCCATGGCGACACTGGCCCGGCCCGGGTTGGACTCGGAGGCGGTCAGCACCGCCGAGCAGCTGCTCGCCGACTATGCGCCGGTGTTGGAGCCGACCGAGCTGAAACGCTTCGCGATGCGGGTGGTCGATGCTGCTGATCCGGACGGTGCGGAACCGGTTGATGATCAGCTGCAGCAAGATCGGCGATATGTGGAGTTGAGGCAGCGGCGCGATGGCATGTGGCAGCTGCGCGGCAAGCTCACCAGCACCGTCGGTGCCCAGTTGACTGCGATCTTGGATCCATTGGCTAAACCTCGCAATTCCGCGATTGAGGATGAAAACGGCAAGCTGACCCAGCTACCCGATGAGCGGCCTTATGTGCAGCGGCTTCATGATGGG
>JBKPEY010000508.1:0-2476 GCA_046744405.1 Actinomycetota bacterium | reverse complement strand
GGAGCGACTGAGCGCCTCACCGACTTGTTGCCACAGCTGCCACTGGTCGGTTATCTCCGCGGGATCAAGACGAACCACCGGGGTGCTTTTGGAAGCCCATTGCCGCAACAACGTGGTTTTGCCGTAGCCGGCGGGAGCCGAAACAAGCGTTATGGGTTCAGAAGCATGTCCAGCCAGCTGGAGAAGCCTCCGACGAGGGATCACGCCGTGTTGTGAAATAGCCATCCCTCCGTAGAAGGCCAATCGCATAAACGATCATCGGCTCGTCAAATCGTCCGAAAACGCGCCGTGATCCATGCTACGGGCGGTTCTATTTCACGTCCAGGCTGCTTTTTGCCGCATTTCCACCAGTTCAATCCCAAGGTCCTGCATGGCCTGCAGCGCGCCGTGCAGCTCAGCTTGATCGCGAAACGCGCCTACCAAGATCGGACCGTTGGGGGTTTGCTCGACGTGCAGTCCTAACGGTTTCAGCGCTGCAACTAGCGCATCGGTCAAATCACCGCGGACCCGAATCTCATATGTCTGGCGCTCAGCGCCCCGAGTCATGACCGTGCCGCAGCCGCTTGACAGGTGATCAACATCGCAGCCGCGAGGACGGTAATGCCGATCGCCCACGGGCTCTCTGCTCTGGAGCTCCTTAGGGACATGCTGCCTCCATACGTTGACTCGCAACGCGATACCTCAGATAAAGGCACACTGCTCTTATGGGGCGGATCGGGCATCACTCTTCCGGGGTGATCTTGCCTCTAGCCCATTGAGATCGGGCAGTATGCCACCCGACTACCAAGTCGCGTGCGCGGCTAGCTAGCGTCATCCTCATGGGCACGCTCTCCGACCTTGTCGAGCTGCCAGGGGGCGTCTTCCGAATGGGCTCGCAGCAGTTCTATCCCGACGAGGGACCGGTCCATACCGAGCATCTCGATGTCTTCGCGATCGAGCAGCATCCGGTCACTAACGCCCAGTTTTCGGAGTTCGTAGCCAGCACCGGTTATCTGACCATGGCTGAGCGGCCGCTTGAGCCGGCCCTGTTTCCTGATCTTGCACCCGAGGAGCTCCAGCCTGGCGCACTGGCATTTACGCCTACCCCAGGACCGGTCGACTTAAGCGATTGGCGTCAGTGGTGGCGCTGGTCGCTCGGAGCGGACTGGCGACATCCCTTCGGCCCGAAATCCAATATCGACGACAAGGCCGATCACCCGGTGGTTCAGGTCGCCTATGAGGATGCGGAGGCGTACGCGAGTTGGGCTGGCCGGCGCCTGCCGAGCGAGGCTGAGTGGGAGTACGCCGCATGTGCCGGCGGCGGGACGACGTACGCCTGGGGTGAAGAAGTGAAGCCGGGCGGCAGGCTGATGGCCAACACGTGGCAAGGACATTTCCCCTACCAGAACACCGGCGCTAACGGCTGGGTCGGCACGTCACCGGTGAGATCCTTTCCGCCCAGTGGGTTCGGGTTGAGCGATATGATCGGCAATGTCTGGGAGTGGACGACCACGACCTATCAGGCACGACACGTGGTAACAGCGCCATGTTGTGGGCCGCCCCCAGCGACGTTTACCTCGGTCGATCAGAACACCCGCAAGGCACTGAAGGGCGGATCACACCTGTGTGCGCCCGAATACTGCCTGCGGTATCGCCCGGCCGCTCGGTCGCCGCAATCGCTTGACACCTCAACGACACACATTGGTTTTCGCTGCGTGGTAAGCGTTTGAGCGGAATCAATCAAGCAGCGAGCGGGGTTTCCTGCTCGGCCGGCTCTGGAGCAATCGGACTGGGTGGCCGACCGAGGAACTCGATGATCACCAGCACGACCAAGACCGCAAGCGTTATCCCAACGATCACCTTTCCGGTCGGCTGATCCCAGAAGACCAGTACCAGAGCTGCGATCGCGATCACCGCTATCCACAGCACCCGCTTGTAGGTGTAGACCCAGGCTCCAACTGGTCCGGTGCGGAATCCGGCACTTTCGGCGCCGCCCCGCAGCCAGCCGATCCCGGACTTGAGTCCGGCACGAGCCCGTACGGCGGTGACCGAGCGGCCAGTGAAGAATCCGGCCAGGGCGATAACAAGCCCAAAGACCAGCACCGTACGCAGCCCAAGCCGCAGGAACCGAACAAGTGTGTCGAAAAAGGAGGCTGCGGCTTCCCGATCAAACACGCCAAGCGGAAGTGCATTGAGGTAAATCGTCCGGAAAAACAGAATTCCAAGTGCCAATGCCACCATGCCGACAGCCAGTCCTAGGCCAGCACCGACCAGTGCCCGGCGGTGGCCCTTGGCTACGTAAACACCCAGTGCCAGCAAAATCAGCACGATGACCGGCAGCCAGTTCCCGATTGCATTGAGCAGACTGAATGCGCCCTGAGCTTTCCCGATGGCTTCCGATTGCAAAATCGTGAAGGAAGGGTTGATGTCGGGGATTCGACTCGCCAGCTCGAATCCCCGCTCGACCAGCCGCTGCTTGACGACTTGGATGAACGGG
>JBKPEY010000449.1:0-17723 GCA_046744405.1 Actinomycetota bacterium | reverse complement strand
GATGTTGCCAAAGACCGTCCGGGCGGCGCTCTACGTTTTCAGCCGTGACAACGAAGAGTTCATGAAGGTCCGGCGGATAACTCACGTCTGGCTCCACCACGGCGACAGCGATAAGGAGGCTTCGCATCGGCGGAAGTTTCGCGCCTACGACGTTCTCGTCGTGGCCGGCCAAGCAGCGATCGACCGCTACGCCGCACATAGGGTCCATATTCCGTCGAGGAAGTTCAAGATACTTGGTCGTCCCCAGGTCGAGAACATCGAAACAGTGACGGCCTCAATCTCCACCGTTAACGAGCCGGTCGTGCTTTACGCACCGACCTGGTACGCGGCCGATCACAGGTACCACCACTCTTCCCTTCCTATTGGCCCGGCTATCGTCTCCGCCTTGCTCGCGCGCAATGCAACAGTGATCTTCAGGCCGCACCCGGCCAACCGCAGACTGCCGGAGGCCGCCGCCGCGATTGCCGCAATTGATGAGCTCCTCCGAGAAGATGCCAAAGCGACGTCACGGCCGCATCGTTGGAGTGAGGCGGCAACCGATCCCACGTTTGCTGAGTTGGCCAACGCTGCGGACGCCATGGTGGCCGATGTGTCGGGAGTCGTTACGGACTTCATGCAGTCTCTTAAGCCATTCGCGATGGTTGCCACCGGCGAGAAGACAGATATTTTCCGAGCTCGATTCCCCTCCAGCCGCTCTGCCTACGTCATCGAGTGGGACCTGTCCACCCTCGACGATGCGCTCGACGCCATGCTGAGCGACGACCCGCTTGCAGCCATCCGGCCAGAACGTCGCGATTACTACCTCGGCGGCTATGAAAACGGAGAGTCGGCTCGCGCCTTCGTCAGCTATCTGCAATCGCTGGCCGCAGATCAGACGCCGAACGTGGCGCCGGCGAAGCCGTCCATTCAGACAAATACCACTCAAAACCCTCTGCAGCTTGCGCGCCAGTAGCTCAGAGAGCGCGCACCCATCGTTGCGGGGGTGGGTTAGCCAGCACGCAACTACAGGCATCAGACTGCTCTAGTGGTGATGAGCGAGATTCGAGAGCTGGGCACGATTCTGTCGATCTGGGCCCATCCCGACGACGAGGCCTATCTCTGCGGCGGCATCATGGCAATGGCTACCGCCGCGCAGTCTCGCGTTGTCTGCGTCACGGCAACCCGCGGTGAGTTGGGCGTCACCGACCCTACGAGGTGGCCGCCCGAGCAACTGCCAGCTATCCGCGGAGCTGAAATGGCCGAGTGCCTGCGCATCCTGGGCGTCACTGAGCATCGCTGGCTGGGTTATCCCGACGGCGGCTGCGCGTCCGTCAGCGTCGACACTGCAGCGCAGCAGATTGCCGGGATCATTCGCGAGATCGCTCCGGACACGATCCTGACGTTTGCGCCCGACGGTCAGACCGGACACCCCGACCACATCGCCGTACACCGCTGGACTGTGGAGGCCGTACGCCGCACCGGCATCGGCACACTACACGTGGTCGCGAACACCCAGGAATGGCTTGACGACCACCTGGCTCAGTGGACTGAGCTTGGTGCGATCGTCGGCGATCCGCCGGTGGCCTGGACCGGCCCTCTCAGCATCGATGTCACGCTCACTGGCGAGTTGCTGGATCGCAAGCTCGCCGCGCTGGCAGCGCAGGCCAGCCAGACCGAAGCGTTGCGGGCGATCGTCGGAGAAGAGCGCTATCAAGAGTTCATCCGTATCGAGCGTTTTGCCACCTTCACCCTTCAACAGGCGGATCGTTCGGAGCAAAGGAGCTTTGTTACTCATGAGTAATATGCCGTTCAAGAAAGCGCGGAGAGAGAGCGAAGCGAGATGAAGGTCGTTGTGTTGGCCAAGCATGTCCCAGACGCCGCGGGCGAGCGGAGCTTTGCCGCCGACGGCACGGTCGATCGTGCCTCGAGCGACGGGTTGCTGTCAGAGCTCGATGAGTACGCGGTGGAGCAGGCGCTACAGCTCACCGACGAGCGCGACGACGTCGAAGTCGTTGTCATGACCCTGGGACCCGAAGATGCGGCTGATGCCATCAAGCGTGCGCTGCAGATGGGCGCATCTGCCGGTGTCCATCTCAGCGACGAGGCGGTCCATGGTTCGGATGCGCTGGCTACGAGCACAATCCTGGCGGAGGCGATCAGGAAGGCTGCGCCTGACCTGGTGATCTGCGGCATGGCTTCGACCGACGGCACGATGGGTGTTATTCCGGCCATGGTCGCCGAGCGCCTGGGCTGGCCCGCAGTAACCCTGGGTGCAACGCTTTCACTGGCTGATGATCGAGTCACCATTCGCCGTGACGACGATGTAGCGACCTTCACCATAGAAGCGAACCTGCCAGCCATTGTCAGCGTCACTGATCAATCGGGTGAGGCACGATACCCGTCGATGAAGGGAATTCTTGCCGCCAAGAAGAAGCCAGTTGAGACGTGGACGCTTGCTGATCTTGGGATCGCCGCCACATCTGTCGGTCTGGAGGCCGCCTGGAGCAAGGTGATGCAAATGATCCCACGTCCACCAAAGGAACCGGGCCGCGTGGTAGAGGAAGACGACGGTGCTCCGGCATTGATCGACTTCCTGGCTGCCGGAAAGTACATCTGAGAGGAGGCATCGATGCCTGAGGTTCTGATCGTCGCAGAGCATGCTGACTCGCACGTATCCAAGCCAGCCTTCGAGCTCCTCACGCTGGCGCGCCGGCTTGGCGACCCTGTCGTTGTGGTCTTTGGTGAAGCCGATGACACGGTCGCGAAGGCGCTGGGGGAGTACGGCGCTACCCGAGTGC
The DNA here is from genome assembly GCA_046744405.1 of Actinomycetota bacterium. Taxonomy (GTDB): domain Bacteria; phylum Actinomycetota; class Actinomycetes; order Propionibacteriales; family Propionibacteriaceae; genus Microlunatus. The sequence goes on along the minus strand of JBKPEY010000449.1, from coordinate 14,946 downwards.
TCACGGTCTCCGACCCAGCCGTCATTGACTACCTGGTCGCGCCCAAGGCCGAGGCCCTGGCCCAAATCGCCGACCGCCTTCAGCCGGTCGCGATCTTGATCACCTCGACCCCGGAGGGCAAGGAGATAGCAGGGCGGCTTGCGGTCAAGCTTGGATCCGGCTTGATCACTGACGCCACCGACATCGGGGCCGACGGCAGCACCACCCAGTCAGTGTTTGCCGGGAACTGGACCGTGACCGCTTCAGTGACACAGGGTGCTCCGATTGTCACAGTCAAGCCCAACGCCGTTGCGCCGGAAGCTGCGCCCACAGAGCCCACAACAGAGCAGATCGAGGTAACGATTTCTGATGCAGCCAAGACGGCGCGCATTGTCAGCAAGGAACCCAAGAAGGCCAGCGGACGACCGGAGCTCACCGAGGCCGCAATCGTGGTCTCAGGTGGACGTGGCACCGGCGGAGACTTCACAGCTGTCGAGGAATTGGCTGATGTCCTGGGTGGTGCAGTCGGGGCCTCTCGGGCTGCTGTCGACGCCGGCTGGTATCCGTACGCATATCAGATCGGCCAGACCGGTAAGACCGTCTCGCCGCAGCTCTACATCGCTGCCGGAATTTCCGGAGCCATTCAGCACCGAGCCGGTATGCAAACATCCAAAGCAATTGTGGCAGTGAACAAGGATGCTGAGGCGCCGATCTTCGGTCTCGCTGATCTTGGCATCGTCGGCGACCTGCACAAGGTGCTTCCGGTCGTCATCGAGGAGATTAAGAAGCGCAAAGGGTGACCACTATCTGCTGACAAGTCGGCGGTGGTGAAACCGGCCGTACGAATCTGAGCGGCTGAGGCAAACTTGGGCTTCATGAGCCGGATCTACCTCGATCACGCGGCGACCACGCCAATGATTCCGGAGGCAGTTGAGGCAATGACGCGCGAGCTGACCACGGTCGGCAACGCGTCGTCGCTACATGCCTCGGGCCGGTCCGCACGCCGGATCGTGGAAGAGTCGCGGGAGGTGATCGCGGCACTGGTCGGGGCAAAACCTGCCGAAGTGATCTTCACCGGCGGCGGAACCGAGTCCGACAATCTGGCGATCAAGGGCGCCTTCTGCTCTGGCCCCAACCCCAAATCTGGGGAATCCGGCCGTCGTCGGCTTGTGACATCGACTATCGAGCATCACGCGGTCTTGGACTCAGTCGCCTGGCTTGGGCGATCCGCCTCCGCTGACGTGAGCTACGTCCCTGTCGACTCAGATGGCCGGCTGGATATGGCCGCCCTGAACAGCGCCGTCGGCTCAGACACCGCACTGGTATCGATCATGTGGGCCAACAATGAGGTCGGCACCCTGCAGCCAGTCCGCCAGATCGCTGAGCTCAGCGCCGAGCGGGGCGCAATCTCCCATAGCGATGCGGTGCAGGCCGTTGGTCACATCGCGGTTGATTTCGGAGCCAGCGAGCTGGATCTGCTCAGCTTCACCGCGCACAAACTCGGCGGGCCCTACGGAATCGGCGTCCTGCTCGCACGTCGCGAACTGAAGCTGGCTCCCATCCTGCATGGTGGTGGTCAAGAGCGCGACGTACGCTCCGGCACCCTTGATGTGGCCGCTACAGCGGGCTTTGCGGCAGCCCTCGAGGTGGCGATCAAGAATCGCGTGCAGGAGCAACACCGGATCCGCCAATTGCGACGCGAGCTTGTCAGCTCGGTCCTCACGACCGTCCCGTGGGCGATCCGGTATGGACCAAGCGACGAGGAAGATCACCTTCCCGGCATCGCCAGCATTGGCTTCCCAGGTTGTTCGGCTGATGCGATCTTGATGCTGCTCGATGCCGCAGGCATTGACTGTTCCAGCGGAGCTGCGTGCTCCGCGGGCGTCTCTCAGCCAAGTCATGTGCTGATTGCTATGGGTTGCAGCGAGGCCGAGGCACGCTCGGTACTCAGGTTCTCCCTCGGTCACAGCTCGACTCTCACCGACGTACAGGCGCTTGTGTCGGCACTGCCTGAAGCGGTCCGCCGAGCCAAGGCCGCGGCCGCCGTCGCGTAGGCGTTGGTCGGCATTGGCAAGGCGTGGAAGACTTGCGGCTTGCCTAGCGGCGTTCTAGAGCTCGCGGAGGGACAGCAAATGAAGGTACTGGCGGCGATGTCGGGCGGGGTTGACTCCGCTGTTGCCGCAGCGCGCGCTGTCGAAGCCGGTCACGATGTCACCGGAGTGCACTTGGCGTTGTCCAAAAACCCGCAAACCTACCGTTCGGGAGCACGAGGCTGCTGCTCCAAGGAGGATGCTCACGACGCCCGCCGGGCTGCTGATGTGCTCGGTATTCCGTTCTACGTGTGGGATCTCTCCGACCGCTTTGCCGAGAATGTGGTCGATGACTTTCTCGCCGAATATGCCGCCGGGCGTACTCCTAACCCCTGTCTGCGCTGCAATGAGAAGATCAAGTTCTCCGCGGTTTTGGACCGCGCTGTCGCATTGGGTTTCGACGCCGTCTGCACCGGTCACTACGGCCGGCTGATTCGTCACGACAAGGATGTCGAGCTGCATCGAGCAGCCGACTTCGCCAAAGATCAGTCATACGTCCTGGGCGGACTAAACCAAGATCAACTTCGCCGGTCGTACTTCCCGCTTGGTTCCTCCCTCAAGGCCGACGTACGCCCCGAGGCTCGGGACCGTGGCCTTGCCGTTGCAGACAAGCCTGACAGTCACGACATCTGTTTCATCGCCAACGGCGATACAGCAGGGTTCTTGGAGCAGCGGCTAGGGACGCGACCCGGTGACATCGTTGATCTTGAGGGCGCAAAGGTTGGCGAGCACGCTGGATCCCACCGGTTCACCGTGGGTCAGCGGCGCGGTCTCCGGCTCGGTACGCCTGCCGACGACGGCCAGCCGCGCTTCGTCGTCGGCATCGCGCCGGCGACCAACACCATTACTGTCGGCCCGCGTGACGCCCTGGCGGTGAAAATCATTCGTGCGATCCGTCCCACGTGGACCGGTGGGCCGACCGATCGACAGTGGTCAGGTCAGGTGCAAGTTCGAGCCCACGGGCATCCTCTGGAGGCCGCTGTGGAGGTGGCTGACCATGGCCTTGAGGTGGTACTGGAAACAGCCACAACGGGCGTGGCGCCCGGCCAGGCTGTGGTTCTCTACGCGGGTTCACGGGTTGTGGGAAGCGCGACCATATCGGCTACCCAAGCGTGACCACCACCTCCTCAGATAGCGAGCTGCCGCCGATCCGGACTACCGGCATTGGCTCTTCGCCGGGGACCGACATGATGGATGCCATCAAGATCGCGTTCGCCGAATGCCCTGATCTTCCCTACCTCCCAGAGCTGCCGGCACGTGGGCCGCATGCGCAGCTGATCGGGCGCTCAACCGCGTTCCTTGCCGGGTTAGCTGTCGACCTGCAACCCGCGGGCTGGCGGCTAACCGACGCCTCTAGCCGGGAACACCGGCTTGCGATCAGCACCCTACGCAGTGATCTTGACAAGCTGGAGGAGCACGCTCAGGGCTTTGAGGGAACCGTCAAGCTTTCCGTCGCCGGTCCCTGGACGCTGGCAGCGATGATGGAGCGCCCACGCGGTGATCGCGTGCTTGCCGATTCCGGAGCCCGGCGGGATCTGGGCCAATCGCTAGCCGAGGGAATCGCTCAGCTCGTGGCGGAGCTGATCCGGCGGCTCCCCGATGTTGAGCTGTTGGTCCAGCTCGATGAGCCGATGCTGCCCTCGGTGCTCGGCGGCACGATCGCCAACGCGAGCGGCTTGTCGCGGCATCGCGCGATAGAGCCGAGCGAGGTCAGCGGCGTGATCATCCAAACCCGCGAGCGGCTGGCGCCGACACGTGTCGCGGTGCACTGCTGCGCAACCGATCCGCCGATCGAGCTGCTTCGGCTGGCTGGAGTTTCCGGTGTGCTCCTCGACATTGATCAACTCTCAAGTCTGGATTGGGACGCGATCGCGGTAACGCTTGAAGCGGGACAGTGGATCGGCATGGGTGCGCTGCCCACCGACCATTCGCCCACTTCTGATCGGTTCAGCCCTGATCAAGTGGCACGGCGGGTGCTCGGGCCGCTGCGTGATCTTGGCCTGGAGCCACCGGTCGCAGCAAGCATCATGATCACACCAGCTTGCGGGTTGGCTGCAGCGACCCGCGAAGGTGCAGTCGCAGCACTGCGAACACTTCGTTCTGCGGCTCAGATCCTCACCGAGCAACTCGCCGACTGACGCCTCAGCTCAGCGCAGGCTTCGCTGCCGTGTAGAGCCACGCTTTGAAGAATGCATCGAGGTCCTGCCCCGACACGCGCTCCGAAAGCGCGATGAACTGCGGCGTGGAGACATTGCCGTAAGCGTTCTGCTGCGCCCAACGCCGCAGGATGACGAAGAAGTCATGCGATCCGACCTTCTGTCGCAATGCCTCCAGCGTCATAGCCCCCCGCAAATATCCCGGTTCGCCGAACAGATCCGCTGGATCGGTCAGCTTCGCCGGGGCCGGCGACCACAGGCTGTCCGACGCTGGGTGGGCGTCGTACTCCTTCTGGAACTGTTCCGCAGTGCTCGGCCCACCATGTGAGGCGGTCCACAGCCACTCGGCATAGGTTGCGAAGCCTTCGTTGAGCCAGATGTCGCCCCAGTCACTTAGCGAAACCGAGTTGCCATACCACTGGTGGGCCCACTCATGAACGTTGGTGAGGTCGTCCGGCACGCCATCGAAGACCGGCCTGTTTTGGGTCTCAAGGGCGTAACCGACGCCGGTCTCCTTGACTACGATTCCGGCACTGTTGAACGGGTACGGTCCGAACCGTCGCTCCAAGTAGCGGATCGCCTTCGGGACGAGCGCACGCTCTGCGGACAGACTGCCGAGATCGGGCTGGATGAAGCTCCAGATCGGCAGCTTGCGTCCGGTCGTAGTGGTCATCGTGGAGTGGTAGACGTCATAGTCGGCGATCGAGATCATGGCGAGGTAGGTCGCCTGCTGGTACGGCTGCACCCAGCGCCAGGTTTCCTTGCCAGAGTTTTTCCGGACGCTCTTCAGATCACCGCTGCCAGCCACCTCGAGCTTGGACGGAACGGTGATCTTCATGTCGAAGGTCGCCTTATCGCGGGGTGTGTTGTTGTTGGGGAACCAGGTCATCGCTCCGACTGGCTCGCTGAGCACTGTGGCTCCATCGCTTGTTGGGATCCAGCCGTCTTGAGCGCCGTCCGGGTCGATGTGGGTGACTGGCTTTCCGTGGTACTTGATCGTTGCCGAGAAGCGGCCGTCCAAGACCTTCCACGACTTGATGATCAACTTGTTGTCGCGTCTGGAGAATTCAGCTCGGTGACCATCGACCCAGACGGAATCGACGGTGAGGCCCTCCAAGTCCAGTGAGAACCGCCTCAGTGGTTTCCTCGTCTTGGCGGTGAGAGTGGTCTTCGCCTTGATGTTTCCCGACGTCTGGTACGCCAGGCTGATCGCATAGTGCTTGACGTCGTAGCGGCTGCTGCCTACCTCCGGGAACAGTGAGTCAGGCGCTTGCCGCGTACTGGTTGAGGTCTGTGACGGTGCTGCCGGATTGGCGATCGCGGTGCCCGCCGGAGTAACCAGCAGCCCGAATCCTAGAGCGCTGATCGCCAATAGGGCGGACAGCCGTGGACGGAGGTTGGCAACGTTGACCAGACGTTGATCAGCAGACAATAGAGCCCCCCCGAGCGAGGTAGTAGACAGGCCGACCCAGACGCTAACAGTTGCGATCTCAGCGCGAGCGAAGCTTGCGTTATTGCTTCGTTATTTCGGTCCCCGACTGACCGAGCGGTGATCTCAGGCGTCTGTCGGTCCCGGGCGTTCCATGCACTATGCGGGCAGTCCGCTCGCCGACTGCCGGAGCTCGCGGCTGGGCGGGTGAAAAGGTTCAGTCGGGTTCGCGAGCGACGAAGGAGGCGAATCGCCGGACTGGTTGTCAGAGTGCAATGGATAGTGTGCGTACGTGGCGGAAGAGACCTTCTCCCTGGCAGACGAGGAAGAGATTGCGCCGACCGGCGACGGAGAAATTGAGCTGTCGGAGCCCCTGGCAAAAGCGAGTCAGCGACATGCTGATCTCAGCGAGCGGATCAACGAGGCGCGCTGGCGCTACTACGTGCTCGATGCCCCGACGATCTCTGACGGCGAGTTCGACGCGCTCATGCGTCAGCTGATGGAGCTGGAAGAGAGCCACCCAAGCCTCCGCACGCCGGATTCGCCGACCCAGCAGGTGGGGCCGCCACCTTCAACCACCTTCTCTCCGGTCGAGCATCTGCAGCGGCTGATGAGCTTGGACAATGCGTTCAGCCGTGAGGAGCTGGATCGCTGGACCCAGCGCGCGATTCGCGAGCTTGGCGAGAAGCGGCTCGAGCAATCCGGCTACCTGTGTGAGCTCAAGGTGGACGGCCTGGCGATCGACCTGGTCTATCAAGAAGGCCGGCTAGTGCGGGCCGCGACCAGAGGCGATGGGCGGATGGGCGAAGACGTCACCTCGAACGTCAAAACGATCAAGGTCATCCCGCATCGGCTGTCAGGCGTCGACATTCCCGAGACGCTTGAGGTACGCGGAGAGGTCTACTTTGCGGTGGCCGACTTCGCCGCTCTCAATGAGTCTCTCGTCTTGTCCGGAAAGGCACCATTCGCCAACCCTCGGAATGCAGCAGCTGGTTCGCTGCGGCAAAAGGACCCGAAGGTGACAGCGTCACGCAATCTGGGGTTCGTCAGCCACGGCATCGGTGTCGTAGAAGGCTTTGCTGCCGATCGGCTCTCGGACGCGTACGCCGCAATGGATGGTTGGGGAGTTCCCGTCAGTCCGCATCGAAAGCTGGCGCGGAACCTTGCCGAGGTTTGGGAGTACGTGGAGTACTTCGGTGAGCACCGGCATTCGGTCGAGCATGAGATTGATGGCGTGGTGGTGAAGCTGGACGAGCGAGCAGTCCAGGACCAGCTTGGCTCGACCTCTCATGCTCCGCGGTGGGCGATCGCGTACAAGTACCCTCCCGAAGAGGTCACGACCAAGCTCCTCAGCATCGACGTCAATGTCGGACGTACTGGCCGGGTGACTCCATTTGGCGTGATGGAACCAGTCCAAGTCGCCGGGTCGACGGTGGGTATGGCGACGCTGCATAACGCCAGTGAAATTGTCCGCAAGGGAGTGCTCATCGGCGACACGGTTGTGCTCCGCAAGGCCGGCGATGTGATCCCAGAGATTGTCGGTCCAGTTGTCGACCTCCGCGACGGCACCGAACGGGCGTTCGTGATGCCGACTCACTGCCCAGCTTGTGGTACTGAGCTGCGGCCTGAGAAAGAGGGGGACGCTGACCTGCGTTGCCCCAATGCCAGGTCATGCCCAGCGCAGCTTCGGGAGCGCCTGTTCCATGTCGCCAGCCGGGACGCTCTTGACATCGAGGTGTTGGGTTATCAGTCCGGCCAAGCGCTCCTCGACGCCGGCCTGCTGATCGATGAGGGCGATCTGTTCAGCCTCACCGAAGAGAAACTCAACAAGACCGACTTTTTCACGACCAAGTCAGGAGCCCTGTCGGCCAATGGCGCCAAGCTGCTGGCCAACCTCGAAGCAGCGAAAACCCGGCCGTTGGATCGATTTCTGGTGGCGCTTTCGATCCGCCACATCGGAAAGGGTGTCGCACCCGACGTTGCGGCCGCCTTCGGTGACATTGACACGCTGGCGAACGCGACGCCTGAGCAGCTGGCAGAGGTCGAGGGCATTGGACCCACCCTCGTTACCTCGATTACCGACTGGTTCGCTGTGCCCTGGCATCGAGAGATCGTTGCCAAGTGGAAGGCCGCTGGCTGTGTGATGCGCGACGAGCCCAGGGTCGCGCAGGAGCAGACACTTGCGGGCTTGTCGATCGTGGTCACCGGATCCTTGGAGGGTTATTCCCGCGACCTGGCAACAGAGGCAATCACTTCCCGCGGCGGCAAGGTCGCCGGCTCGGTATCGAAGAAGACCAGCTTCGTTGTCGTGGGCGACGCCCCGGGATCGAAATATGACAAGGCTTTGGAGCTCAAAGTCCCCGTGTTGAGTGGTGCCGATGCCTTTGAGGTGCTGTTAGAGAAGGGTCCCGAGGCGGCGCAGCAGGTCGCGACTCTGGGGGAGTAACTGCCTCGCTCAATGATCGCGCGCATTACCTCCCCCCGCTCCGAGAGAGCTTGTGCAGCTCATTAGCTACCGAACTCTTGCCGGAAGCCTGCTCGACCGCCAATTAAGAGCAGATCCACGGATCTTTACAATAGGAAGATTTCGAAGAGCTGCTTTTGCTCTGCGATGCCGAAACCCCAGCTCCCAGTCATCACGTGATAGACGTACCAGCCCAGCAGAAAGATCGCGATCAACGACCCGAGCAGTGCCAGCGACACCCAAATTCGCATCCGCTTCTTTTGCTTGGTGCTCGGAACCTTCAGCGGACCCCATTCACCGACCGATGGCTGTACGCGGGGCGGGGTCGCTCCATGCAGATTGAGATTGCTGAAGATCTTCAACGGCACCGGACCACTGTAGTCGGGACTGCTGTGAAGCTACGTCTTCCAGCACAGGCGTGAAAAGGCCCGCGTACCTGCCGCCTCATTGGGACGTCTTGCCGCACAGGCGTAAAAACGTCCCCTTGAGCAGCCCGCGACGCTCGAGGCCTAGAAGAACCAGTCATGCAGACCGTAGAACCCCGTGGCTACAAGCAGGAAGCGGCACAACCTGCCCACAAACACGGTGAGCCCGAACCAAAGCGGCCGCATCGTCGTCGCACCCGCCAAAAGGGCGACCGCGTACAGCGGGGGAAAGCCGATAACCGCGGCAATGAAGACGATGGGCAAGCCCCAGCGCTTCTGACCGACAAGATCAAGGAGCTTTGCACCTGCCGCCCGCAAACGGGCTCGAGTCGGCCCAATCGGGCGCTGCTTTTGCAGCTCACGCCGGTGCTTGACGAATGGAAGCTCTTTGCCTTCCCGTACGCCGAAGAAAAGCAGCAGCTTCCCGATGGTCTGACCGATTGCAATTCCGATAGCAATAGGAATGGGTCCAGCGACTGCCGACATCTGCGAGGCGATGACGTATGCCTCTGCATTGACAATTGGAATGATCGCCGACACGATCCCGAAACCGATCGAGGTGACCAAGGCAACGACCTCGGCCCACCCGAATGCAACCACTTCCCGACCGTACCCGAGGGGGAAACGTGCGCCTACTTAACTAGTGCGGCGAGGTGATGCAGCCTGGCGATCTCGGAGTCAAGGAAAGCGGGGCCGCCCAAACGGCCGATGACAATCACACGGTCACGGGTGAGTGGTGTTACGACCGCGGTCGTGTCGCCCCATCCCGGGCTCCACTCAGCGTCCAGATCGGTGCGGTGGGTGCTGTCGAACGGTGTGAACTTCCCCGCAATCTCCGGGGTGAGATCTGGTGCCAAGGTGGTTGAGAAGCTGGGCCTGGGTGCGCCGTCGGACACATCGAGCAAGCTAGCCCAATGGGAGCGAAAGACCACCGGGCACATGGAGACCAGCGTTTCCGCCGCGTTCGGCGGATCAGCTGTCATTCTCTCCAGCGCCTCTAGGTCGGACTGCAGCCCACCACCTTCGGGATACCGGGCAATCCACTCCACTCGTACGCCAGGGAGGTTCTGGCACGCGGTCACGATGGTCTCAGCCAGCTGATTGGGAGGTAGGTCGACGATGAAGTCGTCGACAACGCTGCCATCGGGTCTCTTCTCCACGATCTCGACGGCATTGATGTCGGCGTCAACCCCTCCCATCGCGGTAGCAACCGAGCCTAGGGAGCCCGGCCGGTCTGGCAGGGTGATCCGCATCAGGAACACGGGAACATCTTTCCTTACATCGATTACTGGCATGTTTCGGGTCGATAAAGGCTCTGTCAGATCGGCGACTTCTGAGCCATGGTCAGATGTGCGGGCGATCCGTACTTGATTGCTTCGCTCGCCAGGGCTCGCTCCGCGCGGATCGCGCTTGGCAGCCGCCTACTTCGTCGTCAGTCGGGGACGAAAAGCATGTCCCCTCCCTCCTCCTCAGCACGGCGGCGCGCGATCCGTGCTTACCTTGACCCGTGCCGCGCTTCGAACCCTTTGCTGCGATCCGTTACGCGACCGACGACCTTGCGAGCCTCGTTGCTCCACCGTACGACGTGCTTTCCGAGGACGACGTCGATGTCCTCGAGTCAAGATCACCGCACAACATTGTGCGGATCGATGTACCGCGGGGTGGCGATGATCGCTATGAGCTCGCGGCCAAGACGATGCAAGCCTGGCTAAACGAGGGAATCCTCGCCATGGACTCGCTGCCGTCCTTCACGATTTACCGAATGCGTTTCACCGACTCGACCGGCGTACACCGCGATGTCGCTGGGGTGCTTGGAGGGCTTGAGGTCGTCGATGCTGAGGCTGGTGGAGTCTTGCCGCACGAGCGGACCACTGCAGCTGCGTCAACCGATCGCTTGGAACTCACGCGAGCCACTACCGCCAACCTTTCCCCGGTCTGGGGCCTGTCCCTTGCCAGGGGCCTCACGCAGCTTCTCGCCGAGCCAGGTGAGGCGCTTGGAACCGTGATCGAGAACGGTATTGAGCATGTGGTGGAAAGGATTACCGATCAGCACCGGATCGCGAGCATTCGCGAGCGGCTGGCTTCCGATGACGTACTGATCGCCGACGGGCATCACCGCTATGGGGTCGCCCGCATCTACCGTGACGAGGTTCGCAAGGCGACCGGGCAGAGTGACACGCCCGCGGAGCTGACGCTGGCGTTCGTCAACGAACTGATCGAGGACCAGCTCAGTGTCGCACCAATCCACCGTCTCTACACTGCCATCGACATTGCTGATCTTGTCGACGCTCTAGGCCGGTCGTTCGATCTCGCTCCAGCGGAACGACCGAGCAGTAAGAACCTTGCGGCCCTGCAACGGGAAGGCTTTCTGATCTTGGTCGGACCGGACGCGGCTTGGCAAATGCGAGCCAAGCCTGGACGTTTCGATGGGATACGCCCCCTCGATGGGGGATGGTTGGAAACCGCTCTTGCAGATATCCCGCTGACCGTGAGCTACCAGCACGGGCTCGATGAGACGCTGAGCGAGGTGGACAGCGGACGCGCATCGGCGGCGGTGCTGATCCGGCCGGTCAGTGTCGCCGAGATCGAACGCACCGCCCGGGAAGGTCTGCTGATGCCGCCCAAGTCGACGTTCTTCACCCCCAAGCTGAAAACCGGGTTTGTGATTCGTTCGCTGACTGAATGACCCGACTTCGGCGACGAGCGCTAGCGGCTCACTTGCCCAGGGAGGAGTCAGTTCCCAGAGGAGGACTGAGTTCCTCGGGTGGGTCAGCCGGCGTGACAGACCGCCAGCGCGCCCGCCACTCGGGGGCCTCCCATGGCTCGGCGACATAGATCCGCTCACGAGCCACCTTGTCGTCACGAAACTCCAGCAACTGGACACCCTGCAGCCAAGACTCGCCGTCGTATGTGGCCCTGAGCTCAACGACGGCCAGATCCTCGCGGACAGTGACTCGCCGCAGCTCGAAGCGGACCTTGTCCATGTCGGCGGGATACTGCCGGCGCCACTCGGTGAATGTGGCCACGCCTTCGAACCGCTCTCCCGACTGGGGAAACTCGAGCACCGCATCCTCGTGATAGATCTCCTCGGCACGGTCAACGTCAGCACCGACATATTCGAAGTAGCGCTTGACTACCTCTAGGACCCTCGACTCATCGGCCATTGCTTCTCCTTAGGCGCCTATACATGCAACTGGAGCGTGTGCAGAGATCATTGCAGCGAGGAGGTCAGTCGCATCAGGTTGTCAAAGATCCGCGCCCGAGCTGGCCGGCGCAACCATTCCTCCAGCACCACCTCGCGACTGTTGGATCGGTAGTCGTCCTCAACGGCCCGCATCGCGGCCGTGAAATCGGCCCCATGGACCAAAACAGAAAGCTCCATGTGCAGGCTGAGAGAACGAATATCCAGATTCGACGAGCCGATCACCGCGACATCATCGTCAATGCTGAGGTGCTTGGCATGCAAGATCGTCGGCGCCCGGTAGAGATAGATCTTCACCCCAGCTCGCAACAGCTGCTCGTAGTAAGAGCGCTGCGCGTGGAAGACCATGAACTGATCACCGATCTCGGAGACAAACAGCTCCACGTCCAAGCCGCGGGAGCCCGCGGTCACCATCGCCATCTGAATTGTCTCATCGGGCACGTAGTACGGACTTGTGACACTGATTCTCCTCCGGGCGTTCTGGATCATGGCGGCGAAGAGTTTGAGGTTGTTGTCGTTGTCGAAGCTGGGCCCGCTGGGCAGGATCTGGGCATCGACGAGCTCGGAGTCATCGCCTGGTCGTACCGGTGAGGTATCGAGCGGCAGCAGCTCGTCGGTCTCGCTGTACCAGTCTGTGACGAAGACTGCATCCAGCTCGCGTACCACTGGCCCGGTCAGCTGGACCATCAGCTCATGCCAATGCAAGCCCAGCTTGATTCCCTTCTTCTTGTGGTAGTGATCAATGATCATGTTCTGCGAGCCGGTGAATCCCACCGCGCCGTCCACGACAACCAGCTTCCGATGGTTGCGAAGATCAGGTCGGCGCCAGTGTCCCCGCAGCGGTTGCAGGGGCAGCATGGGCCGATACTCCGCTCCCATGTCGGCGAATCTGCGGATCGTCTGCTTGCGATACGGGTACATGAACTGCGCGACGTGATCGGACAATACGCGCACCTGAACGCCTCGCTTGCAGGCCCGCTCGAGAGCGTCGAAGAAGGGTGCGGTGGCCTCGTCGTCGACCAGGATAAAGAACTCGACATGAACGAACGTGCGTGCTTGATCAACGGCGTCGGCCATCGCCTTGATCGAGCCCTCATAGCTGTCGATCAGCTCTGCTGAATTGCCGCCAACCATGGGCAAGGAGCCCAGATTGCGGTTCATCGTCACCATTGCGGCCAGCCAGAGTGGCCATTCGTCGCGATGACTGACTCGATCAAGGCCATCGGTACGAGCCAGGACGGCCTCAGACACCTCCCGCTGCTTGTCCCTGCGCTTTCGCGGCAGCTTGGTGAATCCGGTCAGCAAGAACAAGGTGATGCCTAGCACGGGGATGAAGATGATCGCCAGAATCCAGGCGATCGCGGCTGAGGGCTTGCGGTTGGCAGAGATCCAGACCGCCGCCACGAGAATGATCAGCACATCGGCCGCGAAGAGCAGCCAGTTCACTCGTCAGACTCCCGCCGCAAAATCACAAACGCGATCTGTCCCCGGGTGAAATCAGTCTTCTGCGAAGACCTCGCGCAGTTTTGCTTCTTGCTCTGCTGACAGATTGCTGGCCACGAGCTCCGGCCTCATGTCTTTGAGCTCAGTCTCGATTTGTTCGACGACCGTGTCGTCGGTGAGCAGGAACAACGCCGAAGTCCCAGGGGTGACCTTCTTTTTCACGCTATCGATGAACTCATCACTGATCCCCATGTCGGTCATCGAGGTGCTCAGCGCGCCCATCGCCGCACCAATCGCAGCGCCCAGGAACGGCACCAGGAAGAGCAAGCCGAGAAACATGCCCCAGAAGGCGCCGCCAAGTGCCCCTTGCTTCCTGGTGTCGTGCAGCTGACGCGTCTTCGGCTTCTTCTTCCCACGCTCCCAGCTGACCAGAGCCGCGTCATCGATGGCGATGTGACCTTGCGATTGCAAAGCATCCAATCGTTGGATGGCTGCTTCGGCGTCATCAACACCGGGGAAGGCCCACGCGGTCAGTGTCGTCATGAAGGCTCCCTAAGGCGAGGTTCCCGCGGGCGGAGTACAAGATCAGCCCGTCTCCTCATACTGGCCAGGTGCGCTCGAGGCTGTCAATCTCGTGGAGCGGCATAGGATGAGCCGGACCCAACGCAGAAGGAGATTCCGCACCGTGGCACTCACGGCTGAAGATGTGGCAGACCTGGCCAGATTGGCGCGGATCGAGCTGACCGAAGCCGAGCTTGAGATATTGGCACCGCAATTGGATGTGATCTTGGAATCCGTTGCCCGGGTATCCGAGGTCGCAGCACAAGACATCCCGCCGACCTCGCACGCGCTGCCATTGACCAACGTGTTCCGGAAGGATGAACTTCGGCCGTCGTTGCCTCGCGATCTGATACTGGCGGCCGCGCCCGCTGCAGAGCAGAGGCGGTTCCGGGTACCGAGGATTCTGGGGGAGGAGGCATGACGCTACCTCAACCCGCGGCCACTGACATCATCCGGCAGTCTGCCGTTGATCTTGCTATTCAGATCAAATCACGCGAACTGAGTGCCGTTGAGGTGACGCGTGCACATCTTGATCGCATCGCCGAGATCGACGGTGAGATACACGCCTTCCTATATATCGATGGCGAGCGCGCCCTTGGCTCCGCTGCACGTGTCGACGCCAAGATTGCCGCCGGCGAAGACGTCGGGCCGCTCGCCGGCGTGCCGCTGGCTTTGAAGGACATTCTCACCTACACCGGGGCCCCCACGACCTGCGGATCAAAGATATTGGAGGGCTGGCTGCCGCCGTACGACGCAACGGTGACCCGCCGACTTCTTGATCATGATCTGGTGATCTTGGGCAAGACGAACCTTGATGAGTTCGCAATGGGCTCATCGACAGAGAATTCTGCGTACGGGCCCACCAGAAATCCCTGGGACACTGATCGAATTCCTGGTGGCTCTGGTGGCGGATCGGCCGCGGCGGTCGCGGCGTACGAGGCCCCCCTGGGTATCGGCACCGACACCGGTGGCTCGATCCGGCAGCCGGCCGCCGTTACCGGGACGGTTGGCGTCAAGCCGACTTACGGCGGCAGCTCACGCTATGGGCTGGTGGCGCTGGCCTCAAGTCTTGATCAGCCGGGCCCCTGCGCACGTACTGTGCTGGACGCAGCGCTACTGCACCAGATAATCGCCGGTCACGACCCCTGTGATTCCACCTCAATTGATCAACCGGTGCCCGATGTCGTGGGAGCGGCA
>JBKPEY010000034.1:0-8517 GCA_046744405.1 Actinomycetota bacterium | reverse complement strand
AGCTGCCACGATGGGGCGGCTACGGCACGCGTACGAGCGCGGCACCTCCTCGCTGCTGGACGCGATCGTCTCGGAGCCGGCGTTCCGGAACGAGGAGAATTCACTGGTGAAGCAGCCGGTGGAATGGGCGGTCGGCTTGATGCGCGCCCTCGGCGTACGACCCACTGAGCTCGCGGACAAGCAGGCTCGCCACCTGCTGGCCAATCTGCGCGGCATGGGCCAGCTCCCCTTTCTGCCACCGAGCGTGGGCGGCTGGCCTTCCGGCGGTGGCTGGCTGACCACCGCCGCCGCGCTCGCCCGCGTCCAGGCAGCCCGCCTGATTGCCGATCAAGCCGTTCTGCCGAGCGAGGCGGTCAGGACGCCAACTCGGCAGCGAGTCGAATACATCCGGCGGCTCCTCGGAGTTGATCACTTCTCGACACGCAGCACAGCGGCCATCAACCAGGTTGCCGACCGAGTCCCGCTGGCTATCGCCGTCGCGGCGTCCTCACCTGAATACGTCGTCTCCGGTTAGGAACCTGATCATGTCCGATAACCCTGGGCAACTCACGACGACGGTCAATCCCGTCACCCGCCGCCGCTTCCTCACCTTTTGCGGCGTCGTCGGGGCTGCCGGGATCGCCGCAGGCGCGACCCAGGTGCGATGGTCCGATCTGGTCTCCGCGGCGGCCAAGACCCCACTGGATCCGGCTGCTGGTGTCTTGGTGATCGTCACGTTGTACGGCGGCAACGACGGGCTCAATACCGTCGTTCCGGCCACGGATTCTGCCTACCAGTCGGCCCGCGGTGAGCTGGCATACGCCGCCTCCGACATACTCGATCTTGGTGAAGGGCTTGGCCTGAATCCGGGGATGAAGGGCCTGCATGAGCTCTGGGGCGATCAGGAGCTGGCGATCGTACGCGGTGTTGGCTATCCATACCCGGATCGCAGTCACTTCCGATCAATGGCGATCTGGCAGAGCGCCTCGCCGGAGTCCGCCGTCAGCACCGGCTGGCTTGGTCGCTGGCTAGACGCGACAACGACGAATCCCCTGCTCGCGCTCTCGGTGGACTCTCTAGTACCGCCGATGCTCGCGGGTGAGAAGCTAGCCGCGGCATCGTTCCCGATCGGCGGCCTGCGGATGCCGAAGGACGCGCTTGATCGCGCAGTAGCGCTGCTGGGCAAGCCAAGCGCCGACGATGACCTCTGGCGGGCCCGTGCCGCACGATCGATCGCCGACCTCCAGGCCGCGGCCAAGACGTTCGGGCCGGCCCGTGACCGCCAGCCATCCGCGACACCTCCAACCGATCCTGACGATCAAGAAAACAACGGCGCCTCTGCCGGTGGCCAAGGCCAGCTCGCTGCGCAGCTCGACCTCGTCGCTACCTTGATCGAGATGGGCGTACCGACGCGGGTCTATTCGGTCTCGCTCGGTGGCTTCGACACCCATTCCGATGAGCGTGCGACTCAACAGCGATTGTTGGCCGAGCTGGATGCCGCGCTGACTGGCTTCTCCCGGCGGCTCAGTTCCAGCGAGCGCGGTCGACAGGCCGTCACCATGATCTACTCCGAATTCGGTCGACGGGTTAGGGCCAATGCAAGTGATGGAACTGATCACGGCACTGCGGGCCCGGTCTTTCTGCTGGGCCGAGGCGTACGCGGCGGGTTTTTTGGTTCGGAGCCGAGTCTGACCGATCTGGATGATGGTGACCTAAAGGCTGCAACCGACTTCCGTTCGATCTATGCGACGCTTCTTGATCATGTTCTGGGCGTCGACCCGGAGGGCATCCTCGACGGTTACCGCCACCAGGTCGACAAGCTGATCGCCTAAGCCTGAGGCGGCACTGAGGTTGTGCCTCAATCAGGCATGC
The DNA here is from genome assembly GCA_046744405.1 of Actinomycetota bacterium. Taxonomy (GTDB): domain Bacteria; phylum Actinomycetota; class Actinomycetes; order Propionibacteriales; family Propionibacteriaceae; genus Microlunatus. The sequence goes on along the minus strand of JBKPEY010000034.1, from coordinate 6,666 downwards.
GCGAGGATCAGATTAACCCCGACCCGAATCTTCATGCGCTACCCAAGGAGGCACCACATGAGCGAATCCGCCACAGTCAACGTTGCCGAGGAGCCCGCCGGCCTTGCGCAGGGATCAAAGCTCATAGGTCGGGTGGCGCTGGTCACCGGTGGCACCCGGGGCATCGGCGCCGCCATATCCGAAGAGCTCGCATCGCGAGGCGCGACGGTTGCGGCCGGCTTTAGCGGAAACGTAGAACGTGCCAAAGAGTTCGCGCAGGACTTTGCCAACCGATTCTCCACACCGGTCAGCACTCACCGCGGCAACGTTGCCAATCCCGACGACTGCCGCCGAGTGGTCAACGAGGTCCTCGAGCAATATGGCCGGCTCGACATCTTGGTCAACAACGCCGGCATCACCATTGACAAGACGATCTTGAAACTGACTGACGACGACTGGCACAAGGTGCTGGACGTCAACCTTTCCGGCGCCTTCTTCCTCTCCCAAGCCGTACTGGGACACATGGTGGAGCGGGGCAGCGGCCGGATCATCAATGTCAGTTCGATCATTGGCGAGATCGGCAACATCGGCCAGGCCAACTACGCCGCATCCAAGTCGGGCCTTTTCGGGCTGACCAAAACCTTCGCTCGGGAGGCGGCCTTCTTGCTGGAACGCGCCGGGAAGCTCGATGACGACAGCATCGGGCTCACTGTCAACACCGTTACCCCGGGCTACACCTACACCGAGATGGTCGCGGCGGTGCCCGAGAAGGTGCTCGACAAACTCAAGGGACAGATCCCGTTGCGCCGCTTTGGTCGGCCGGAGGAGGTTGCGCGAATCGTCCGATTCCTCGCCGCCGACGAGTCCTCCTACATCACCGGTCAGATCTGGGGCGTCAACGGCGGCATGGACATGTAGCCCGGAAGGTTCCTTGCGCGTCTCCGGTCTGCCGAATTAATCGCAGGCATGTTCTAATAGATGTGTGAGGTTTGAGGCTCGGCACATCGGCAGCGGGCGATGGGGCGTCTATGACGGAGGCGTCATGGGCTGGCGCGCTGTCGATCTTGGTGAGGACGAAGCCTGTCAGATGGCGATGGATATGGACGTTGTCTACAACCAGTACGGACAACGAGCAGCTGACGAACGGCGTGAGGTACGCCCACCGGTTGAGGTCGAGACGGCAACCTGGGCAGCGGCTGGAAGCTTGGACTACTGGGTACGCGAGCGCGGGGAATGGTGGGGTCGGGTACGCGGGCCGGACGGGCGCCAGGGCTGGGTTAGAGCCAGAGATATCAAGCGCAGCAATGGGGAGCGGGGCTGACTACTCTCCCCTTGTGGTCGTGCCGGCCAGCAGCCGGCGGGCTCGCCGTCCAAGATCATTGAGGTCGACCCGGCCCGCCTCTGCCGCAGTAGCTAGCCGTGCCGCCAGATCTAGCGCCTCGTCAATGAAGGGCGCCTCTATCGTTGCCGCTTCCTGGCCCATGTCACGCAGGATCGTTACCTCGGTACGCGCGGCGATGATCGGATCTTTGATCCCCTCGACCCAGACCCGAGTGCGGTGACCGTCCCCCCGATCCTCCCCCAGTAAAGGCTCCAACGCATAAATCCGGTCTGACCGAGCAAACTTGCCGAAACCGAGCGAGACCATCCGCGGTTCTGACGCCACAACCCGATCATGGCAGCCCGCACCATGCGTTGCCACTCGCAACATCCAACTGGTGTCTACCGGGGCGGCGAATTGGTCGGAGAGATCACAAACGATGTCGAAATCAGTTACTGTGATCGCGTTTGTGAGCAATGCCATCCGCGTTCGTCCAGCGCGACACGCCCAAATTTCGGGGGACTCTCAGCCGTCTCCAGACACCCTATGATCAACTTTGATCACATCTGTCACTTTCTTCACTTCATCAACGGCCAGCAGGAGTCGACATGAGCTTCCCTACGCAGCCCGCGACCGACAAACACGAGGAGCTTTGGACCAAGGTCACTGCCTCCGGTGTGGAATATCAAAGACTGCCAGTGCATACCCGGTGGCTCGATGAGACCGATGACCTCGCACTTGCTCTGAAGGAGCATCTCAGGCTCGCGCGGCCCGGGGACACCGTTGCCGTCAGCGAGAAGGTGGCCATCTTGTTGACCGGCCGGACAGTCGACATCGAGACCGTGCGTCCCGGCCGACTTGCTCGTTTCCTGGCCGCTCGCGTCCACCCGCGTACCGATTCGAAGGGACTCAAGGTCCCAGAAAAGATGGAGTATGTGGTTCGTACCGTCGGCTACTGGCGAATCCTCGCCGCCGCGGTGAGCACCGCGGTGACCCGGCCGTTCGGCATGCACGGAACGTTCTATCGGATGGCAGGATCAGTCGCCCGGGACGTTGACGGCGGACGGCCGCCGTACGAGCACGTGCTCTTTCCGCCCTTGGACACCGACGTCGCAGAGCGGCTCTGCGGCGATCTTGAGCGGGCACTCGACATCGGTGTCAGCATCGTCGACCTGAATGACTACGGCGGTTCGATCCGTGCGGTGTCTTCGAGATCATTGCCGGCGAAGACGTTGGAGACCGTACTCGGCGACAACCCACTGGGCCAGCGGCTCACGAGCACGCCGTTCGTGCTCGTTCGACCAGCCTGAGACTCAACGGCGGCGCCGCGCAACGACGTCTATCGCCTCGGTGAGCAGCTGGCGTTCCGGAGCGCGAAGCGCGTACAAGACACCAATGAACACCCCTACGAGGGTGAGACCGACCGGCACCAACAGCAAGATTTCGTTGACCAACCCGGTGCCCAGCAGCGGATTGAGCAGCCAGTAAACACCAGCCGCGGCTGCGGTACCGACGGCAGCCGAGGCCCCGGTGCGCGCCAGCATCGAGGGCAACGACCGGAGATCGACGGCATCGTGGCGTCGGCCCAGCATCCAGGTATTCGCCACGGCGGCGAACGTCACCGATAGCGACGTCGAGGCGGCCAGACCCGCGATGCCGAAGGTCAGCCCCAGCGTGAAATCACCGACAACATTGATGGCCATCGCCATCACGAAGACCGTCACCGGCCGCCGGGAGTCGCCCATCGCGTACGAGGCGCGTGCCACCATCTCCCGCCACCCGAGAGCGACAAGGGCCGGCGCGTACCACAGCATTGCGGTCGCTGTCCGCTGGGTGTCGCTGGGCGAAAAGCTCCCGTGTTCGAACAACAGCGCAACCAGCGGGACAGCGCAGACGCTCAAGAAACCCCACACCGGCATCAGCACCGTTGCCACCGTAGACAAGCCTCGACCAACCAGCCGCCGCATCTCCTCCAGGTCGCGGCTGCCAGCGGCAGCACCGAAAGCGGGATAGAGCGCGGTCAACAGGGAGGCGACCAACAAGGTTTCGCCGAGTGAGATGACTCGCCAGGCGTAGCTCAGTGCCGAGATGGTGCCTTCGCCCACCATCGATCCGACTGCCCGATCGACCATGGTGTTGGCGTTGCCGAGAGCGCTACCGATCAGCAGTGGAGGAATCAGCCTGGCGATCTGGCGGAAGCCCGGATCCTTGACATCGAAGGAGGCGCGCAGCCGCAGCCCCAGGGCACGAATAGGCACCAGCTGGCACAGCAACCGGGCACCTGAGCCTACGACGAACCCGACGGCCAGGGCGTAGACGCCGTAACGTGGCCCGAACACGACTGCTGCCACGATCATGATCAGGTTGAACGGAACCCCCTGCATCGCGGACCAGAAGAACCGGCGATGGGCTTCCGCTGCGGCGGCGAGCAGGTTGGTGCCTGAGATCAAGACAGTGGCGATCAACACGATGCGCGTAAGCGAGGCTGCCAGGTCTGCTTGTGCTCCCTTGAAACCCGGCGCCAGCACAGTCACCACAGAGCTGGCAGCCAACGCCATAACCAGCGAACCGATCCCGAGCACGATAAGGGTTACGGTCAGTACCACCGACAGCGTGTGGGCCGCTTTGCGGGAATCGCCGTCTGTGCTGGTTTCGGCAGCTAGCACCGGCACTGTGGCCTTCGCCATGGCGCCGGCGACGAGGGCAAGGACGAGATTCATCAGGCCCTGGGCCACCAAGTAAGCGTCCAGCTCGCCGCCGGCACCGAAAACGCCGGCAATGACGACGTCTCGAACGAATCCAAGAACGGCCGACACTGCGGTCAGTCCGGTGACGAGCGCCGCCGCTTGGGCGATCCCCGAGCGCGTCTTCACGGTTAGCAACTTAATGCAGCTCGGACGGACCTCACTTCGGCTCTCATGGAAGACCCACCTAAGAAAGTGGTCAGAAGCGACACCAAATCGGCCGACTTATTGCCGTTGAGCTAGCTGCGGAGATCGTCATCCTCTACGAAAACCACAGTGTCCTGCTCGGCAAGGTCGGCGTCGTCGGCCTCACGGAGGACGCTGGCCACGTTCGCAGGCCGCGGACCCGATTCAGCTCCGGCTTCAGCCTCGGCTAACGGGTCGGCCTCGAGGGTTTGTTCGGCCCAGTCCGCCTCAGGTACGTCGGCGGGCGGGCTGTCGGGGCTGGAGAGGGTCATCGTAGCTCCTTGACGGTCACATCGGTGATCAAGGTCTGGTGCTCACCCTAGCGTCCTCTATCGGCGGCGACGCCGCGCGGTGCCAAAGATGCTCCGCACGATCTCTGTTCCGGCTGTACGCGCGAACTGCATGAACGCACTTGAACCCGTAATCTGCTCCACCACCGACTTCTCCTGGCGCTGCGGCGTACGTGCCTGCGCGCGGGCAGTTGTCCGCGCCGCACGCTCTGCTTGGGCCTGGGCTCGTGCCCGCTCCTTAGCTTCCGCAGCTGCGCGGTCGGCGGCGTCGGCTTCCAGCCGCTCCCGTTCAGCTTCCTCAGCACCAGCCTGCAGCTTTCGAGCCAGGATCTCCTGCGCTGAATCGCGATCAAGGGCCTGCCCATACCTGGCCATCAATGCCGACGCCGCGATTCCAGGCCGCAGCACTTCCCCAGGCGTCGGCGCCATCAGCGACTCCGGGGCACGCATCCGAGTCCAGGCGACCGGCGTCGGTGTGCCGTCGGGATCCATCACCGTCACAATCGCCTCGCCAATCCCGAGTTGCTGCAATGCCTCACTGAGGTCGTAATCCGATTTCGGGAACGTCGCGACGGTCTGTTTGAGAGCTTTGGCGTCGTTGGGAGTATGGGCCCGCAGCTGGTGCTGCACCCGCGATCCGAGCTGAGCGAGTACGTCGTCGGGCACGTCCTTCGGGGTTTGAGTGACGAAGAAGATGCCGACACCTTTGGAGCGGATCAGTCGTACGGTTTGCGCGATGGCGTCCAGAAAGGCCTTGGAGGCGTCGTCGAACAGCAGATGCGCTTCGTCAAAGAAGAAGACCAGCTTCGGTTTGTCGACATCCCCGACCTCGGGCAGCTCGTGGAACAGGTCGGCCAGCAGCCACATCAAGAAGGTGGAGAACACCGCCGGCCGGTCCATCAAGTTGGGGAGCTCCAGCAGCGAGACGACGCCGCGACCATCAGCGGTCACTCGCAGCAGATCGGCTGTATCGAACTCCGGCTCGCCGAAGAAAGCCTCGGCACCTTGATCGGCAAAGTTGATCAAGGTACGCAAGATCACACCGACGGTGGATGCGCTAAGCCCGCCGATGTTCTTCAGCTCCGCCTTGCCTTCATCGCTGGTGAGATGAGTGAGTACGGCCCGCAGATCCTTTAGATCGAGCAACGGCAGACCGGCCTGGTCGGCGTAATGGAACACCAAGCCCAGCGATGACTCCTGAACATCATTGAGGCCGAGCACCTTCGACAGCAACACGGGGCCGAACGAGCTCATGGTCGCTCGCAGCGGTACGCCGTTACCTTGACCGCCGAGAGCGAAGAACTCCGTCGGGCAGGCGCGCGGCTGCCAGTTCTGGCCGATCTTTTCGGTACGTGCCCGCAGCTTGTCGTTGGGTTGTCCTGGTGAGGCAATGCCCGACAGGTCACCTTTGATATCCGCAGCAAAGACAGGCACCCCAGCAGTGGAGATCTGCTCGGCCATCAATTGCAGCGTCTTGGTCTTCCCCGTTCCAGTGGCGCCGGCGACCAATCCATGCCGGTTCAGCATGCTCAGCGGGATTCGTACGACAGCGGTTGGGATCGGTGCGTCGTTCTCCATCAGCACGCCGAGCTCGATGGCTGGCTCGTCAAAGGTGTAACCCTCGACAATTCGTTGCACCTGTTCAGAAAGTTCTTGGGCAACGGGCTCAGTCATGTGCCAAATCGTAACGACGGACCGTGGAGTTGCTCGCCGAGACTTGATTAGAGTGTCACAGTGATTTTCAAGCGCGTCGGAGACGTACGCCCGTACCCAGATCATGGTTACGTCCAGAAGCAGTGGGCGGCCATCGCCCCGCACCAGGTGCGCTTGGACCAGCTCGTTACCACCAAGCGAACGTTGGATCTGGAAGCCCTCCTGGAAGAAGACTCCACCTTCTACGGCGACCTGTTCGCCCACGTCGTCTCTTGGCGCGGAGAGCTCTATCTGGAGGACGGATTGCATCGCGCGCTACGGGCGGCCCTTCAGCAGCGGCAGACAATGCACGCCAGAGTGCTTGACCTGAAGTAGCGCCGAACTCCAGGTAGGCTCACCCGCACGGGGGGTAGTCGGGCACGGAAGGAGCTCGGGGAACTCACGCATCGGGGCCGCTGCGGAGGTAAAGGAGTTCGACGTTGATCGGTCGGAT
>JBKPEY010000541.1:0-1989 GCA_046744405.1 Actinomycetota bacterium | reverse complement strand
GCCTTCATTGCGATCAGCCGCGCGTACGCGTCCACAAACGACCGGCGCACGTGCGGAAAGTCGGTGACGCGCCTGCCGTAGAGGATGCGGTTGTGGGCATGGGTGACCGCCTCATACATGGCATGCTCGCTCATGCCGATTGAGGCGAACCCGATGTTGAACTTGCCGACGTTGACCGTGTTCAACGCGGCATCGAATGCGGCTTGCCCGGTGTGTAACACATCCTGTGCGCGTACCGGGTAGTTTTCCAGCCAGAACTCGGACACGAACATCTGCGACTGGACGATGTTCTTGACCAGCCGGTAGTTCTCGTGCTGGCTGTCCACCGTGAAGAACAGATAGCCATCCGGGCCATCAACGTCCGACCGTCGGCCGAAGACCGAGACCATGCGGGCCACATTGCCGTTACCGATGTAGTACTTGCCGCCCGTGGCCCGGAAACCGCCCTCTCCATCAGCGGTCAGCACCATATCGGTGGTGTAGATGTCGGCCCCATGTTCGCGCTCCGACAGCCCAAACGCGAAAACCGCACCGTCGTCGAGCCACTGGGCCGCCCGCCCGCGGGCCTCGGCGTTGTCGCTCTGCCAGATCGGCCCCAAGCCGAGGATGCTGACCTGCCAGGCGTACCAGTAATCGAGGCCGTAGAAGGCCAGGATCTCACTGAACGCTGAGATCCTGCTGGTGTCCCAGCGCTTGTCGAGGTCGCCGTTCGCCTCGCGCGCCTGGGTGCCCATCTTTGCGAACAGATGCTCCTTGGCGACGAACTCGAGGAAGTCTGCGTACCAGACACACTCGCTGTAGTTCCGAAGAAGCGTTTCCTTGCCCCGGTGCTCGAACCAGTCGATGGTCGCCCTGAGCAGGCTTCTGGTGGCGTCGTCGAAATGGGATGGGTCGTAGGTGTGCGGGTTGAACAGAAGCGCCCCTGCCTCGCGGGGTTGTTCTCTCGGGTTGACCTGGTTTGAAGCCTTCATCCTGGCCTCCTTGCACGGTGACGACCCTTTGACGCTACGCGCCGACCGTCGCCGGTGACAGTCAGGGATCTTGCGCAGATTGCTCGGCTGTTCACTGGGTATGATGTCTTCACTGCATGTCGCAGTCGGTTTGGGGCCGGAGTCGCCGTGTAAAACTCGCCGTGACTCCCGAAGCAATCCCGCTGTCGCCCAGACTCTTTCCGGGAAGTCCGCTACGAACGGCTCCCGCTATGACGTCCACCCTTATCCCGCGCGCATCAGCGACGGTGCCTGCCTTAGCCGCGAATGCCCAATCGGGCAGCTCGTTCACGGCCCTGACGCGCCGCGTTCACGAGCTGAATTTGATGCGCCGGCGTTACGGGTACTACTGGACCAAACTGATAGGCGCTCTGGTCATTCCGGCCGCCTGGGTATTGGTCTTTATCTGGATCGGAGATAGCTGGTGGCAACTGATCAACGCCGGTGTGCTCGCGATCATCATGGCCCAGTTAGGGTTCCTCGGCCACGACGCTGCCCACCGCCAAATCTTCAAGTCCGGCCGCTGGAATGACTGGACCAGCATGATCATCGCGAACCTGCTGGTCGGCATCAGCTATGGCTGGTGGCGAAACAAGCACAACAAACATCACGCCAACCCGAACAAGGTCGGTTCCGATCCCGATGTTGCCGTAGGCGCCATCGCTATGACCCCTGAGCGGGCGACCCGGCCCCAGAGCCGATTGATGACGTGGTTGGTGTCGCACCAAGGCTGGTACTTCTTCCCGATCTTGATGCTCGAGGGCCTCTCACTCCGCTCAGAAGGGTTCCGACGCGTCGTGAAACGGGGCCCTGTGGAGCGCCGATGGGTCGAGTTCACCTTCTTGATGGTCCGCCTCAGTGGTTTCGTCGCTCTGGTGTTCCTGGTGTTGTCGCCGGGCAAGGCCGCGGTCTTCCTCGCTGTTGAGCTGGCCGTCTTCGGCTTCTACTTGGGCTCATCGTTTGCGCCGAACCACATCGGCATGCCGCTTGTCTCCCCGAG
>JBKPEY010000329.1:0-4855 GCA_046744405.1 Actinomycetota bacterium | reverse complement strand
TGGTGCAGGTGCCTCGCTCGGGTTACTTGGTGGCCCTGGTCTGTCATGACTGCCGCGAGCCGATGCGATGTGCCTTCTGCGGCGGTCCGACGAAGGCGCAGTCGGCGGGACCTGGCGAGGTAGCGACCGTACGCACGAGCTGCGCCTGGTGCGGCAGACCGCAGGTCGGGTGGGCCTGCCCAATCTGCGGCTCTTGGCGAGTGCGGGCGCCCATTGTGGGAGCTGAGCGGACGGCCGAGGAATTGGGCAAGGCATTCCCTCAGACACCGGTGAGGCAATCGATTGGCGGTAAGCGGATAACCAACGTGACAGAGCACTCCGCGATTGTGGTGACGACGCCTGGCGCTGAGCCGCGAGCCGTAGGCGGCTATGCCGGCGCAGTGTTGTTGGACACCGCATTGCTGCTACTCCGCCAAGATCTCAGGGCGGCCGAGGAGGCGTTACGTCGCTGGCTTAACGTCGTTGCACTCCTTCGGAGCGGCGCAGACGGTGGATCCATGATTGCGGTAGGGGAGAGCTCTGGCCGGGCGTTGCAGGCATTGGTCCGGGTTGATCCGGCCGGATTTGCCGCACGTGAGCTGCAGGAGCGAACCGCCGCTCGCTTTCCGCCGGCGGTTACCTTGATCACCGTCGAGGGTGGTCAACAGGCCTTGGCCGAGTTCGCCTCGCTCGTCCAGCCTCTGGAATATGCCGAGCTGCTCGGCCCAGTCGAGCCGGATGGGCTGCTACCGCCGGCCGACGACGATCAAGGACCGCTGCAACGCCTGACCCTGCGCGCGCCGCTGAGAGAAGGCCCCAGGCTGGTGCTGGCCACCAAGGAGGCAGTCGCGATCAGAAGCGCACGGAAGAGCAGCGGACCGCTCCGGATCAAGGTGAACCCGGTCGACCTAAGCTGACGAGGGCTGGATCGCGCGACGACGAAGTCGGCGGCTACCCGGGCGAACATCGCAGCGAGCGGAGCGAGCCAACATACAGAGCGAGCGCAGCGAGTGAGCAATCAAGCCAGGCAGCGAAGGAGCGCCAGATGAGTGTGCGTGAAGGGTTCCGACCCATTGAAGCGGGAATGCATACCGACTTCCGGGAAGCGATGAGTTATGCCGACTACCTGGACCTTGACACCTTGCTGGCTGCGCAGCACCCGAGAAGCGACCCGCCGCATCACGATGAACTGCTCTTCATCGTGCAGCACCAGATCACCGAGCTGTGGCTGAAGCTGATCCTTCATGAGCTGCGCGCTGTCCGTGCCTACTTCGACGGCGATCTGGTGCATCACGCGTTGAAGAGCCTGGCGCGGGTCAAGCACATTCAACGCACGCTCATTGAGCAGTGGTCAGTGTTGGCGACGCTGACGCCGAACGAGTACGGGGAGTTTCGCGGCACGCTCGCCTCGGCCTCAGGCTTCCAGTCGGCGCAATACCGCGGGGTCGAATTCATCCTGGGCAACAAGAACCAGCAGATGCTGAAGATCTTCGCCTCTGATCGCGCGGCGTCAGCGATGCTTTCGGAGCTGCTGGACGAACCATCCGTTTACGACGCCTTTTTGCGTTTTCTGGCGCGCCGTGGCCTGGGGATTCCCAGTGAAGTGCTGCAGCGGGATCTGCGGCAACCATGGATCATCCAACCCGCGTTGATCCCTGTTTTCCGATCGATCTATGACTCCGTCGACCGCGCCTATGACCTTTATGAGGCATGCGAGTCCCTTGTTGACGTCGAGGACAACTTCCAGTTCTGGCGATTTCGTCATCTACGAGTGGTGCAGCGCACTATCGGCTTCAAGACCGGTACCGGCGGGTCCTCTGGGGTGCGGTTCCTGCAAAAGGCGCTGGAACTGACCTTCTTTCCCGAGCTCTATGCGGTACGGACCGAGATCGGCAGGTAGCCATGCGGTTTGCCGTTGACGATCTTTGGATTGGCCAGCGACTGGGGCCGGCGGTCCTGGAGGAGGTTCATGGACAGCTACGGCCGGTGGCATTCGGGCGTATGGCGGTGCGGCAAGCCCGGGTACCGAAGGTTCCTGGTGCGGTGGCACCGGGTCTCGTTGACCGGCATGTCCACCTTGGCTTGGTGGATGCTGCCGCGCTGGCCGACACCGCGATCGTCGAAGTACACGATCTGGGCTGGGTGCCGAGCATCGCACGCGGCTGGAAGATCGATCCGCCCACTGGTGGTCTGATCAAGATCGCTGGCCCGTTCCTGACCGCAATTGGTGGCTACCCGTCGGATCGGGTTTGGGCTCCGCCCGGCTCCGTGCGTGAATTGGCGGGACCAGAGGACGGCGTAAGAGCGGTCGATGAGGCCGTTGCGCAGGGATACGACATCGTCAAACTCGTGCTGCACAGCGGTTGTCCGTTGCTCGATGACCCGACACTGCATGAGGTGGTCCGTGCCGCACACCAGCATGGGATTCCCGTTGGCGTACACGCCGAGGGACGTCACCAGGCCCGACGCGCGTTCGAGGCGGGTGCCGACGTCCTGGTCCACGCGCCGTGGACCGAAGCTCTGGCCGATGACCTACTGAGCGACATGGCCGGCTCGATGAGGTGGATCTCAACGTTTGCCATCCACTCTGGTTCTGAGTTGCAGCAAGCGCTGCACAATGCACGCCGGTTTCTGCAATTCGGTGGACGGCTTGATTACGGCACCGACATGGGGAATGGCCCAGGGCCGGCTGGACCGCGGACAGCGGAGATCAGCGCCCTCGGTGCGGCGGGGCTGAGTGGTGACGCACTGCTGACGTCTCTGACCGGTCCGTTCGGTGACCACTTGCAACTGGATCGCGCTGTCTACGCACCGCTTCCATTGCCGGACAGCGCCGCCGATGTCGCCGCTTGGATGCATCAAGCATGCCGGCTAACTCATGTGATCTCCGAGGCTTCCATCGCATGACTGTCACTGATCTTGTCGATCAAGCTGCAGCGCTTGACTCAAACGATCCGCTGGCACAGTTCCGGGACCAGTTCATCGGCTCCGATGATCCCAAGATCGTCGCCTACCTGGATGGCAACTCCCTGGGTCGCCCACTGAAAGCCACGCGTGATCGAATCGGCCGCTTTGTGGAGGACATCTGGGGCAGCCGATTGATTCGTGCATGGGATGAAGGCTGGATGGATGATCCATTACGCATCGGGAACGACATCGGGCGCGTCGTCTTGGGTGCGGCACCTGGGCAGACCGTGGTCGGCGACTCGACCAGCGTGATGCTCTACAAATGGATCCGCGCCGCCGTGGCGAGCCAACCCGGGCGAGAGGAGATCATCGCCGATATCGGCAACTTTCCGACTGACCGCTTTGTTCTGGAAGGTATAGCAACCGAGCTCGGTATGCGTGTGACCTGGCTCGAGGTTGACCGGACAAGCGGCGTCACGGTTGATCAGGTCGCGGATGTGATCAGTTCACAGACTGCCCTGATCTTGCTCAGCGACGTGGCCTATCGGTCGGGGTACCTGGCCGATGTTGCCGTGATCACCGCTCTCGTTCATGATCATGACGCGCTTATGCTGTGGGATCTGTGCCACTCGGTCGGTGTGATCCCGCGCCGGCTCGACGACTGGCAGGTCGACCTGGCCGTCGGGTGCACTTATAAGTACCTCAATGGCGGACCTGGCTCACCTGCCTTCGGCTACGTCCGTGCTGATCTACAAAATCGTCTTCGGCAGCCGATCCAGGGCTGGATGGGCTCGGCTGATCCCTTCACGATGGCCGCGCACTATGTGCCATCGGAGGGCATTCGTCGTTTTCTGAGCGGCACACCATCGATCATCGGCATGCTGGCAATGCAGGACATGCTGTCGCTCATCGAGCAGGCAGGTCTAGAGGCGATACGTGCCAAGTCCATTGCCCTGACTGAGTTTGCAATCGCGGTGTCAGAGGAGCTGCTGAGCTCCCTTGGCGTACACCTTGCCTCGCCTCGGGACCCGGCGCGACGGGGTAGCCACGTGACACTGGAGCACCCGGAATTTGGGAAGGCAACAGCACAGCTCTGGGATTTGGGTGTTATTCCGGACTTCCGGCCACCGAACGGACTACGAATCGGTTTGTCGCCGCTGAGTACGAGCTTTCGCGAGGTACATCGGGGACTGGCGGCTGTACGTGAGGTGCTGCTGCGACAGGCGTCCTAGACTCCTGCGGTGCGAATCGTCTTCGGCGGCACCCCAGATGTCGCGATTCCGTCTTTGGATGCCCTGGCCGATTCCCGCCATGAGCTGGTCGCTGCCGTCACCCGCCCGGATGCGCCAAGTGGCCGGGGCAAGAAGCTGACCGCCAGCCCGGTCGCACAGCGGGCTGCCGAGCTGGGCTTGGAGGTCTTGAAGCCTCAGCGGCCTCGGGACGAGGAGTTCGTCGCGCGGCTGGCCGAGCTTGCCCCAGAGTGCTGCCCAGTCGTGGCGTATGGCGCACTGCTGCCACAGCGGGTACTGGATATCCCGCAGCACGGTTGGGTCAACCTGCATTTCTCGCTGCTGCCCGCCTGGCGCGGTGCGGCTCCCGTTCAGCACGCCATCCTGGCTGGTGAGGAGACAACGGGGGCGACCACCTTCCGGATTGTGCTCGAGCTGGATGCCGGACCGATCTTCGGCACAGTGACGGAGTCAATTCGCCCGGACGATACTGCCGGCGACTTGTTGCATCGGCTGTCAGTCAGCGGTGCTCGGCTGCTCGTCGACACTCTGGACGGGATCGAAGACGGCACCCTGATGCCAACGCCGCAGCCAGACACCGATGGACAGGTCAGCTATGCGTCCAAGATCACGGTGGATGACGCTCAGATCGATTGGACCAAGCCTGCCGAGGTCGTGGACCGGCTGATCCGCGCATGTTTTCCAGCACCAGGAGCTTGGACAACCTTCGACGGCGAGCG
>JBKPEY010000604.1:0-21046 GCA_046744405.1 Actinomycetota bacterium | reverse complement strand
CGTGCTGCCGCTAGAGCTCGATTGCTGGGCTCAGGACTGTCGAGAAGTCTGTGTCACGCCGCACGTACAGGGCGAACTTGGCCAGCCCGCTGGGCACCGCCTCGAACACAAAGCGGCCGTCATCGTCGGCGTAGGTGTTGCGTGGCGGCCCCTCAGGCAGCAGGACCTCGACCCGGATGCCGGCGCCTGGCGCTGCCCAGCCGTCGACTCGTATGGTGCCGTCGCCAAGTGGGGTGAGAGTGACCATTGTGGTCAGTGAGTCGCTTGTGAAGGTAATGGTGCGGACGGCCTCAGTAGTTGCGCTGCGCGCTCCGGCAGTTGCCATGTCTAGCTGGGTCAAGGTTGCTACCTCGGTATTCAAGGCATCCAGCGTGATATTGAACTGGATCCGCTCCACCAATCCATCGGGCACGGGGTCACTCTCGTCGTAGTGGGTGCGAAGGGAGTTGAGGAGGGCGAAGTCGCTGGAATCAAGCTCCTCTGCAGCCAGCCACTCTTCGGCCTCGAGCTGGCGATCGTGATTAGGTTCGTTCATCGGTGCTCCCAAGTGGGGTCTTGCGCAAGAGCCATCCGCAACTTGGCCAAGCAGCGCCCCCGAGTGGGCCCAATGCTGCCTTGCGGCATCCCCAGCGCTTTGGCTAACTCTGCATAGTCGGGTCGGTCGGCGAAGGCGATCACTCGGAGCAGCGTCCGGCAACGCTCGGGCAATCGCTCGATGTGCCTCCAGAGGCTGTTGTCGCTTTCATCGCGGAGCACGGTGTCCTCGATCGATTCGCCGTTGTCGGCATCCGACGTAGTGGAATCGAGATCCTCGGGTAGAAACCGTGTCTGGTTCCTCGCCACTCTCCATGCTTCACGCTTCGTGCTGATCACCAACCATTGCAGTACCGCGAGTGGTTCGGTGATCGTGTCGGACTTGCGTACCAGCGTCAGCCACACCGTCTGCAGCACGTCTTCTGCTGTTGCAGAATCCAGCCGCGAAGCTCGAGCGGTGTGCCACAAGATCGGGGTCAGAGCGCGTACCAGGTCGCCCATCTTGGCCTGGTCACCGTCGCGATATTCCGCGAAGAGCCGACCCGCTCGAGCGGCGAGGCTGTCCTCAACGGTGCCGCCATTCATGCGGCACCGGTGGAATCCGACGTCATCGGGCAAAAAGGTACCCCTTGAACTTGCACCGAGCGGAACCTGATCGCCCGGCACGCCAGCCCAGTCATACCCTCAAGAGGACGATGCAAGCATCCTGATACGTATCAGCCGGCCAGTCGTTTCGGAGCGAGCAGCTCGAAAGGACTCAACCAATCCGCTCATCCACATAGCACCAGCGCCACGACTCGCCGGGCTCGAAGCTGCGCATCACCGGATGATGGGTCAGCGTGAAATGGCGCTCGGCGTGCCGGCCAACCGAGGAGTTGCAGCATCCGACGTTGCCGCAGTGGAGGCAAATCCGCAGATGCACCGTACGGGTACCCTCGCGGACACAGTCTTCGCAGATGCCCGGCCCGTTCGGCGCGATCGATGCCGGAGCGTGGTCGAGATGACCGCATGGTCCAGCGGGTACAGCCGGCGTGGCCACAGTCTCGTTTTCGAGCCGATCCGACCGCTCGGTGGCGAGGGTGAGCATGGACTCCTCGATGTCGAACGATCCGAGTACCTCCTCGATGATGTCGTGGTCGACCGTGCCGCTGGAGCGGATCTTCAAGACCTCGTTTCGCTCGATGTCGATGGTCTTCAGCCTCAGGCGCCGGTATTCCTCTGCCGGTGTCTCCTCATCACCCGGCCTGCCGAGTTTTTCCCACATCGCATTCGGCCTCGCTGCGATCCGATCGCGCAGCAACTGCACGGTTTCAGTCGCGTCGTTCGGACCAACGATCTCGCCGAGGTGGGCAATGGCGGCATTGCTGGAGGTTTGCAGCACGGTGGCGGCCTGCAAAGCATCCGAGCGAGCATCTGGGCCTCGCAGTCCCAGTGCTCGCACCAGGACTGGCAGCGTCAGCCCTTGCAGCAACAAAGTCCCAGCCGTCACAACCATTGCCGCGAAGATCAACGTTTCGCGGAACGGCACACCCTCGGGAATCAGAAAGGCGGCGGCGAGGGTCACCACGCCGCGTAGACCGGCCCAGCCGATGATGAGTGCATACGACCAGGGGACTGTGAAATCACCGGTGTCTCGGTCGCGATGGAACAGCAGGGGACGCGTACCAAGGACCCACGCCAGCCGGATAACGATGACGCCGCCGAGGACTGCCGCGCAGAAGCCGGCAATCTGGAGTGCAGAGAGCTCGGAGTGCGAGTTGGCCTCGATAATCCTCCGCGCCTGGAGACCGATCATCAAAAAGACCGTGTTCTCAAGCAGGAATTCGATCGTTGCCCAGTTCACCCGCTCGCTCAGCCGGGACTGTCCGGACTGGATAACGGGCGACTTGTGGCCGAGGATCAAGCCAGCCATTACGACCGAAATGACGCCGGAGCCGTGAAAACCGCCGATACTGAGCTTCTCAGCGGGCAAGTAGGCCGCAAACGGCACCAAGATCGAAATCGCTGTGTCGAAGACTGGTTGGGTGATCCGGGCTCGGATAGGGATCACGATGAGCGCCACGAGCAAGCCAACCGCAACACCTCCGAAAGCCGCGATGAGGAAGCCGATGCTTGCCTGTGTCGCGGTCACGGTGCCGGCGATGGCCGCGATGGCGACTCGAAGGCAGGTAATAGCGGTGGCATCGTTGACCAGCGACTCACCTTCGAGGATTGTCACCAGGCGACGCGGCAGGCCCACCCGGCGCGCGATAGTCGTAGCCGCAATGGCATCGGGCGGCGCTACGACGGCACCTAAGGCAAATGCCACCGGGAAACTCACCGGCAAGATCAGCCAGGTGATCAGGCCAACACCCAAGGCTGTGACTACGACCAGCAGCACCGACAGCTGCGCGATGGATCGACGATTGGCGCGGAAGTCGATTACCGAAGTCCGAATGGCTGCGGCGTACAGCAATGGCGGCAGGAACCCCACCAGCACGAGCTCAGAGGTCAGCTCCGGTATGTATATGTAGGGCAGAAACGAGAGCCCGATGCCGACGAGCATAAGGAGCAGCGGCGCCGAGAACCTGATCCGATTAGCCAGCGCTGTCACGGCGAGCACCATGGCGACCAGGCCAAGGATGGTAAGAGCGACTGTCACATAGCCATGCTTCCATCCCTGGTCCGCAATTGCGGTCGCTGCAGTATGTAAAGATCGGGCCTGTGACCGTATCGGGTGACCCCGACGGGTCGACGTTGCTTACTTCGGCTGAAGTGAAAGACCTGCTGTCGGCCGCTGTGGAACATGCTGGTGGACAACTGGTGTCCTGGCGGCTGGATCACGTGGATGCCAATCCACGGCACTCCACCACAGCAACATATTCGGCAGTCGTTCATTGGCCCACAGGACGCCGTACCGAGTTGCTCGGCGCGAGCGCGCGCGTGGGAGGCCGGAGCGGTAACGACGACCGCGCCATGATCTTTGGCGACGGCGACCGTGAGGTCGCGGTCTGGCTTTACCCAGACGACCCTGATCTGCCGGGCTTGCGACGTGCTGCGGTACCTGACGCTCTAGCCGGGTTGCTTAATGAGCATCGGTTTCTTGATCATCCATTGACAGGCGATGACATTGCGCTGGAGACGATCAGTTATCGACCGCGGCGGCGCGCGGTACTCAAAGCGGTGATCACAACCCACAGCGGGCCGCGAACCTTCTTCGTCAAGGTGTTAAGAGAATCGGTGTACGCACCGACGTTGGAGCGCCATGAACTCCTCCGTCGTGCTGGATTTCCGGCTGCCGGGGTGGCAGCGGCTACGGCCGACTTCATCTTGGTGCTTTCCCAGGTGCCGGGCAGGGCACTGACCCAAGCGATCTTCGACGAGGCAATGCCGTGTACCGCGGAGAGCTTGATCATGTTGTTGGACTCGTTGCCAGCTGCAGTAGCGGCGTTGCCCCGACGACCGCCGTGGACCGGCGCCGTTGCGACGTACGCGGAGATGATCGCAGCCGCATTGCCGGTGCTGGATCCGCAGCTGAGATGGCTGGCCGGCCAGGTTTCCAACAGCCTCGCCGGCCTGCCGCCTGGCATGGAACCCACCCACGGCGACTTCCACGAGGGCCAGCTGTTTGTCTCCAAGGGTGTGATCACCGGCGTACTTGATATCGACACCATCGGACCCGGGCGGCGTGCTGATGATCTTGCTTGCATGATCGCGCACCTGTCGACGATGCAGCGGATGACGCCGGAACAGGCCGCTGGCCTGTCGCGGTTGATCGATCTTTGGCTGCAAGTCTTCGACACCCGGGTAGATCCGGCCGAACTGCGGCTCCGGGCAGCAGGGGTGATCGTCTCCCTTGCCACTGGGCCCTATCGAGGCCAGGAGCCGAATTGGGAGGCCGAGACTTCCCGCATGATCGAGTCGGCGGTCAGTCTGGTGCAGAGCTCAGTCCGGGTTTGAGCCGAGCGGCCATCGAGCCTGTGCCAGGATGCCGGAGTGAGTGCACAGACCGAGTCAGGAACGCCATTCAAGGCGGTGTACGAGCCCAAGGACCTTGCTGATTTCGATCCTGATCATGCTCTCGGCGAACCGGGTCACTACCCGTACACGCGCGGCATCCACCCGTCGATGTACACAACGAGGCCGTGGACGATGCGTCAGTACGCGGGATTCGGCACAGCCGCAGAGTCCAACGCCCGATACCGCGAGCTGATCGCGCATGGGACTGCTGGGCTGTCCGTCGCCTTTGATCTGCCGACCCAGATGGGCTATGACTCCGACGCTCCGATAGCGGCTGGCGAGGTCGGCAAGGTCGGAGTGGCGATCGACTCCATCGAGGACATGCGTGAGCTCTTTTCCGGCATTGCCCTCGATGAGGTCTCGACATCGATGACGATCAACGCTCCTGCGGCGGTGCTGTTGCTGCTGTACCAGTTGGTTGCCGGGGAGCAGGGCGTTTCTCCGGCGGCCCTCTCGGGAACCATCCAGAACGACGTACTCAAGGAGTACATCGCGCGCGGCACCTACATCTTTCCGCCCGTACCGTCGCTCCGGCTGGTCAGCAATACCTTTGCCTACTGCCATGATCAGCTGCCGCGCTGGAACACGATCTCGATCTCCGGCTACCACATGGCCGAGGCCGGCGCGACGCCAGCGCAAGAGATCGCCTTCACCCTGAGCAATGGCATCGCCTACGTCCAAGCAGCGTTGGCGGCGGGTCTCGCGGTGGATGACTTCGCACCACGGTTGTCATTCTTTTTTGTCTCTCGCACCACCCTGCTGGAGGAGGTCGCCAAGTTCCGGGCCGCCCGGCGGATCTGGGCACAACTGATGCGCGATCAGTTCGGCGCCCGTGACGAGCGATCAATGATGCTTCGCTTCCACACTCAAACCGCCGGGGTGCAGTTAACGGCTCAGCAACCTGAGGTCAATCTTGTCCGGGTCGCCGTACAGGCGCTGGCAGCGGTGCTTGGCGGTACTCAATCGCTGCATACCAACTCCTACGACGAGGCAATTGCGCTGCCGACACCAAAGGCCGCTCGGCTTGCGCTGCGTACTCAGCAGGTGCTCGCATACGAGACGGACGTGACCAAGACGGTGGATCCTTTTGCCGGTTCGTACGCCGTCGAGTCGCTGACCGATGACATCGAGGCGGCGAGTCGTCGTCTGATGCAGCAGGTTGCCGACCGCGGGGGTGCAGTCGCAGCGATCGAGCAGGGCTTTCAAAAAACCGAGATTGAGCGGGCTGCCTACTCGGTAGCGCGTCAGATCGACGCTGGAGAACGAGTTGTTGTCGGGGTCAACCGGTTCCACCTCGATGAGGAAGAACCGTACGAACCATTGCGCCTGGATGCCGCAATCGAGGTGAAACAGGTCCGAAAGCTTGCCGCGTTACGCGCCGGCCGTGATCAAGCTGTCGTCGAAGCCGCGCTGCATGACATCCGGGCAGCGGCTCGCGGGACCGGCAATGTGTTGTACCCACTAAAGGAAGCCCTCAAGTTCCGCGCCACGGTTGGCGAGGTATGTAACGCGTTACGTGATGTTTGGGGGGTATACCGCCCAAATACATGACTCTCTTGTTACGACTCGAAACGCTTCGACCCTCCCACTGGGGAGGCGTGAAAGACTGAGCCAGATGTCCGTACTCGATTCAGACGCAGCACGACGCGCCGAGATCCGGAAACTCGCCGGCGCGCTGAACGAGCGACTGATCGCTATCCGGCGCGACATTCACTCTCACCCAGAGGTCGGCCACCACGAGCATCGCACAACGGCGATGATCGTCGACAACCTCGAGCGGGCCGGGTTGGTCGCCAAGGTGCTGCCCGTGGGAACTGGGGCTTATTGCGACATCCTGCCTGGCGGCTTTGACGACTCCACCGGTCTAGTTGGTCTCCGCGCTGATATTGACGCTCTGCCCATCCCTGACGGCAAGAATGTCGACTACGCCTCGAAGAACCCTGGTGTTTGTCACGCCTGCGGTCACGATGTGCACACCGCGATCTTGCTAGGGGTCGGAATCATCTTGTCGAAGCTTCGTGATCTTGGTCTGCTGACCCGCGGGGTTCGGCTGATCTTCCAGCCCGCGGAGGAGAGCAGCCCGGGCGGAGCTCTCGATGCGATCGAGGGCGGCGTGCTACACGACCTGACCGAGATCTACGCGCTGCACTGTGATCCACGGACCGACGTCGGCCAGATTGCGCTCAAGGTCGGACCAATCACATCGGCTGTCGACCAAGTCAACATCGTTCTCAATGGCACCGGCGGGCATACGTCGCGGCCACAATTGACTCAGGACGTCATCGGGGCACTCGGCGCCTTGGCCACGATGACCCAGCTGTTGTTGTCCCGTCGCATTGATCCGCGCAGTGGAGTCTCACTGATGTGGGGATCGATGCACGCCGGTTCTGTTGCCAACGCCATTCCCCGAGCCGGGGAGATCGTCGGCACGCTGCGGGCGCTCGACGCTGCGGGGTGGCAGCTGGCCAAGCAGCTCGTCCCGGAGCTCGCTGCGGAGATCGTCCGGCCATTCGGGGTCGAAGTCGACGTCGCAGTCACCGATGGGGTGCCACCAGCGGTCAACCATGCCCGCGGCGTGCGCCGGCTTACTCGGGCGACTGAGGAGATGCTCGGGCCGGACGCGGTAACGGCAACGCAACAGTCTTTGGGCGGAGAAGATTTCTCCTGGATGCTGCAGCAGGTCCCCGGCGCGCTCGCGCGACTCGGTGTACGGACAGCGGGTAGGGCCTGCCCTGATATTCATCAGCCGACCTTTGTCGTCGATGAAGCCTGCATCCCCATTGGCCTCCAGGTGCTCTGCCAGGTTGCCACCACTTTCGAGCGGGCGGCGATCTAAGCGCGCGCCCGAGCAGCGAGAAATTGGTATCTAGTCCTTCCGGGGAGCAGGCCGGGCGGTCGTAGTCGGAGTTAGAGTCGGGTCCGGGTGCCTGAGAAACTCGTGAATTCCGCCCAGGAGGCATTACGTGAAGAAAATCCTCACTCTGGCCGGTGCTCTGATCAGTGCTGCTGCCCTGACTCTCACCAGCTGCGCTGAGGCGCCAGGAACTGGTAGCTCCTCAGCTGCACCCAGTGCACCGGCGAGCGCGCCGAGTGCCAGCGGGTCCGGCGCCGCCGCTGGATTCAAGGCCTGCATGATTTCTGACACCAACGGCTTCGACGACAAGTCGTTCAACCAGACGTCCTTCAAGGGCATGACTGACGCCAAGGCAGAGCTCGGTTTGCAGACTGCTCAAGTCCAGTCGAGGGCGGCATCCGACTACGCCAAAAACATCCAATCCATGGTCGACGCCAACTGCAATATCATCGTCACCGTTGGTTTCCTGCTGGGCGATGACACCTTGGCTGCCGCGAAGAAGAATCCCGACATCAAGTTCGCCATCGTCGACAACAATGACCCGAAGACCTACCCGGCGGTCACGAACCTGAAGCCGCTGATCTTCAATACGGCGCAGTCGAGCTTCCTTGCCGGGTATCTGGCTGCGGGCATGACGAAGACCAAGAAAGTGGGCACCTTCGGCGGCGCGAAGCTCCCGACGGTCACAGTCTTCATGGACGGCTTTAGCCAAGGCGTTGATCACTACAACAAGCAGAAGAGCGCAGATGTGCAAGTGCTTGGCTGGGATGCCGCCAAGCAAGACGGACAGTTCACCGGGGACTTCACCGACACCAAGGGCGGCCAGCGTACGGCGGAGGGCCTGATCAGCCAGGGCGCTGACATCGTCTTCCCTGTTGCTGGGTCAGCCGGGCTTGGTGCGCTGCAAGCGGCTAAAGCCAGCGGCGGCAAGGTCAATGGCATCTGGGTGGACACTGACGGCTGCGTGAGCGCGGAACAGTACTGTTCGAACATCATCACTAGCGTCTACAAGGGCATGGATGTGGCCGTCCACGACGCGATCAAAGCTGCTAGCGACGGCTCGTTCTCCAATGAGCCGTACGTGGGCACGTTGGAGAACGACGGAACCGGCCTATCGCCGTTCCATAACTTCGACTCCAAGATTCCGGCCGAACTGAAGTCCGAGCTGGATGCCCTGAAGGCGGACATCATCAGCGGCAAGATCATGATCGAATCCAAGTCGCAGCCTTCGACATGATCGATGCAGCCCTCGGCATGATTGAGAGGTGACATCGACCTCGACCCCTGCAGCCGGAGCTGGACTTCAGCTGCGGGGGATCACCAAGCGGTTCGGCGAACTGGTTGCCAACGACTCCATCGACCTGGACATCACCCCTGGTGAAATCCATTGTCTGCTGGGCGAAAACGGGGCAGGCAAAACGACGCTGATGAATGTGTTGTACGGGCTGTTGCAGCCTGACGCAGGCACGATTTCGATCGACGGCGTCGCGCATACCCAATCCAACCCCAAGGAGGCCATTGCCGCCGGAATTGGCATGGTCCATCAGCACTTCATGCTGATCGACGTCTTCACCGTTGCAGAGAACCTCATTCTTGGCCGCGAGGACAGCACCGGCGGCCTGCTGAACATGGGCGAGGCGCGCCGCACCGTGCAACGGTTGTCGGAACGATATGGGCTCGATGTCGATCCCAATGCGGTGATCGAAGAGTTGCCGGTCGGCATCCAGCAGCGTGTGGAGATCTTGAAGGCGCTGGCAAATGATGCCAAATATCTGATCTTGGATGAACCTACTGCTGTGCTGACCCCGCAAGAGACCGATCAGCTGATGGCGGTAATGCGCTCGCTCCGCGACGAGGGCAAGGCGATCGTGTTCATCACCCACAAACTGCGTGAAGTACGAGAAATCGCGGACAAGATCACCGTGATCAGACACGGCAAGGTGGTCGGTATGGCAAGGCCGACTGACTCGGAGTCGGATCTGGCAGAACTCATGGTCGGCCGAGCCGTCAATCTGGTCGTGGAGAAAAAAACTGCCTCAGCTTCAGCTGAGCCACGATTGCTGATCAAAGACCTCTACGTCAGCAGGCCGAACGGCACGCTTGCCGTAGACGATCTTGACCTTGAGGTGCACGGCGGAGAAATCGTCTGCATCGCCGGCGTCCAAGGTAATGGCCAGACCGAGCTTGCCGAGGCGCTGCTCGGCGTGACGCCGGTTCTGAAGGGAAGCATCGAGCTTGATGGCAAGCGGCTGACCGGGCTGACACCTCGGGAGACCATTGACGCCGGGCTCGGGTTCGTCCCGGAGGACCGTAAGCAGGATGGCTGTGTCGGGACCTTCACAGTCGCCGAGAATTTGATCTTGAATCATCACGACGAGCACCCGTACGCGCGAGGCATCGCGCTGGATCTGTCGAAGGTCAAGCAGAACGCCGCCCACCGAATCTCGGAATTCGATATTCGCACGCAGTCGATCGAGGCAACGGTCTCCTCACTGTCCGGCGGCAATCAGCAGAAGGTGGTGCTGGCTCGTGAGCTTTCCCGGACGCTGGCGTTGCTGGTGGCCTGCCAACCCACCCGTGGGCTCGATGTCGGGGCGATTGAGTTCGTCCACAACAGACTGGTGGAGGAGCGGGATCGTGGCACGGCTGTGGTGATCATATCGACGGAGCTGGACGAGGTTATCGCCTTGGCTGATCGAATTGCGGTCATGTACCGCGGTCGGGTCGTCGGAATCGTGCCGCCCAACACATCCCGGGAGGTGCTCGGTCTGATGATGGCCGGCGTACCGACCGAGGAGGCGTTGGCGAGCGCGTCCATGACCACGTTGGCCGAGGAGGATGCCGCCTTGGAGGCCAGTCTTGAAAGAGTGCCTCGTGAGCCCTGAGCAGCCACGGCGCCGGATCACGATCCCTTGGTCAGATGTACTGATCACCGTCGCGTCGATCATTCTGGCGTTCATTGTCGGTGCGCTGCTCATGATCGTCTCCGACACCGAGGTTCGCAGTAAGTTCGCCTACTTCTTCGCTCGGCCCTCGGATGCGTTGATCGCATCCTGGCAGAAGGTCGGCAGCGCGTACGCGGCATTGATCAAGGGAGCGATTGGCGGCTACGGCCCGATCACCGAGACGACCGCCCAGGCGGCTCCGCTGATCTGCGCAGGCCTTGGCGTCGGTTTGGCCTTCCGCGCCGGCCTGTTCAACATCGGCGCTCAGGGCCAAGCCATCCTTGGCGCGATCGTTGCTGCCTACATCGGCTTCACTTGGCACCTGCCGCCAGTCATCCATTTGGCTGTAGCCATTCTTGGTGGACTGCTTGGTGGCGCATTCTGGGGCGGCATCGTCGGCTGGTTGAAGGCAAGGACCGGCGCTCACGAAGTGATCGTGACGATCATGATGAACTACATCGCCGCCGGCTTGCTGGCCTTCCTGCTCACCACGCCGGCCTTTCAGCGGCCAGGACGGCCCGACCCGATTTCGCCGATCGTGGACTGGAATGCCACGCTGCCTCGGCTGGTAGGCGGCCAACTCCACTTGGGTTTCGGGTTGGCGTTACTCGCCGCGGTCGCGGTCTGGTGGATACTGGACCGCTCGACGACCGGGTTTGCGATCCGTGCTGTCGGCGCCAACCCCAGCGCTGCGGCGACAGCCGGCATGAGTGTGGCGCGCACGACAATGATCACCATGTTGTTAGCAGGGGCATTGGCGGGCCTCGCCGGCGTTCAAGCTGCCTTAGGTCCAAGTGCCTCAGGAGTGCCGGTACCGCTCACATTCGGGATTGTGGGCTCGGTTGGCTTCGACGCCATCACTGTGGCCCTGCTAGGCCGGTCGAGACCATTGGGCATCGTGCTGGCCGGCTTGCTGTTCGGCGCGCTCCGCGCGGGTGGCCTGGCGATGCAGAGCATTGCCCAAACGCCGCTCACGCTGACCACCGTGTTACAGGCATTGATCGTGCTCTTCGTCGCTGCGCCCACGCTAGTGACCAAGATTGTGCCGTTCCTCAAGCCCCGCGAGAGTCGAGCGCTCGGACCGGTTCCTGAGGGAGGACTGGTATGAGCGTCGACACTGTGGAGCGCGCTGCGCCGGATGCCGAATTGGCTCAGGTCGAAACGCCGCAAAAGCGCCGGCAGCGGGTCTCGACAGGGGTGCTCATCGCGGTTGTTGGCCTCCTCCTTCTGATCGGCCTCTTCTCTACAAGGGGTAGTGCCCGGTTTGCTCTTTCCGACGCGTTTGACGAGGTGCAGCTACCGACGGTGACAGTGCCCGGCTTCGCCACGGTCATAGTGTGTGCATTGCTCTGTCTTTCGGCGGCGACTGGCTACCTGTCCGGCCGGATGAGTGGTCGATGGCCGGTGTTGGCGGGAACTGTTGCCGGCCTGGCTGTTGTGATGGGATTTGTCACCTGGGCGGCGTCGGGTCGCGAACTACCTTTCCCGGTCGCTAACCAGTTCGCCGGCACTTTGTCGCTGGCTACCCCGCTGATCTTTGGTGCCCTGTGTGGAGTGCTTTGTGAGCGCTCTGGGGTAGTCAATGTGTCGATCGAGGGCCAATTTCTCTCGGCAGCTTTCTCGGCGGCGGTCGTGGGCAGTCTGACTCAGTCGGTGACGGCGGCCATAATCGCGGCTGTGCTGACGGCCCTCGCCATGGCCGCGCTGCTCGCGGTGTTCTCGATCAACTACTTGGTCAACCAAGTGGTACTCGGTGTCGTGCTCAACTTGCTGGCCATCGGACTGACCGGCTTCCTTTTTGATCAGCTCGTAGAGCCGGCATCGATCAAGTACAACTCCGCGCCGGTGCTGGAGCCGATCCCGATTCCTGGCCTCTCCAAGATCCCGTTCTTCGGCCGCGTGCTCTTCCAACAGAACATCCTGGCGTATCTGGCGGCGATCTCGATTGCCGTGGTCTGGTTGGTGCTGTATCGGACGACGTGGGGACTGCGGATCCGAGCCGTCGGGGAGCATCCCGAGGCCGCCGACACCGTCGGTATCAGCGTGCGCGGCATCCGCTGGTCGGCCGTGTTAGCTGGTGGCATTTTCGGCGGGCTGGGTGGCTCCTTCTTCACCCTGGCCTCGACCGGCTCGTTCACCAAGGAATTCACTGTCGGCAACGGCTTCATCGCACTCGCCGCAGTGATCATGGGCCGCTGGCATCCGGTACTGGCCTCGATTATGTGCTTGTTCTTCGGCTTCGTGACTCAGATGGCCTCGCAGCTACAAACGCTGGAAACTCCGATGCCCAGCCAGTTCTTGTTGATCTTGCCGTACGTGGCAACGATCATCGCTGTTGCCGGGCTAGTGGGTCGGGTCCGACCGCCTGCCGCCGATGGGATTCCCTATGAAAAATAAGGTCGATTGGGAGCAGCTGCGTGCCGCTGCACGCGAGGCCAGCCAGCACGCGTACGCGCCATACTCGGGCTTCCCGGTGGGTGCGGCGGCGCTAGTCGATGACGGACGCGTCGTGACCGGATGCAACGTCGAGAACGCCTCCTACGGGGCCACCCTCTGCGCGGAGTGCGGACTGGTCTCCGCGCTGCACGCTAGTGGTGGTGGACGGCTGATCGCGTTTGCCTGTGTCGACGGTGCTGGGGCTGTGCTGATGCCCTGCGGTCGATGCCGCCAGCTGCTCTGGGAGCACGGTGGCGCCGAGTGTCTGGTGGACACCCCGTCAGGCATCCAGCCGATGAGCGAGGTGCTGCCGCAGGCCTTTGGCGCCCATGATCTTGCTCGACGTCGATCATGAGCCTCGACCTGGACGCGCTGCGAGCCTTCCCGAAGATCTCACTCCATGATCATCTCGATGGTGCTCTCCGGCCTCAGACGATTATCGAGCTGGCGACCGACATCGGACACTCGTTGCCTGCCGCGACTGCGGATGATCTTGGCCGATGGTTCGCCAAGTCGGCGAACACTGGGTCTTTGGAGCGTTACCTCGAAACCTTCGATCACACCATCGCGGTGATGCAGACAGCGCCGAGTCTGCGCCGGGTCGCGAAAGAGTTCGTTGAGGATCTGGCCGCTGATGGGGTGATCTATGGCGAGACACGCTGGGCGCCTGAGCAGCATCTGAGGGCCGGCTTGACAGCGGCCAGGGCCGTCGAAGCCGTCCGCGACGGTTTAGCAGAGGGCATGGCGACGTGTTGGCAGCGCGGGTATGAGATCGAGGTACGCCAGCTGCTCACGGCAATGCGCCAGACTAAACCAAGCCGCGACGTTGCCGAGCTAACGCTGGGTTATCGCCACGACAGCGTCGCAGGGTTCGACATTGCGGGGCCGGAAAGGGGCTACCCGCCCTCCCGGTTTCTAGACGCATTCCAGCTGCTGCGCCGGCAAAACGCGTACTACACCATCCACGCCGGCGAGGCCGACGGTTGGAAGTCGATCTGGGAGGCGGTCCAGGTATGCGGCGCAAATCGGATTGGCCACGGCGTCGCCATCATGGAGGACATTCAGCTGGATAGCGTTGGCGGCCCCAGGCTGGGCGACTTCGCGGCTTACCTGCTCAATGAGCAGATTCCGCTGGAGATGTGCCCTTCTTCCAATGTGCAGACCGGCACGGTGTCCTCGATCGCCGATCATCCCATCCACGAGTTGGATCGGCTCGGCTTCCGGGTGACCGTCAATCCCGACAACAGGCTGATGAGCGCCACCAGCATGACCAGCGAGTTTGCCCTTTTGGCCAAGGCATTCGACTACACGCTTTCCGACATACGCCGGCTCTCCGACAACGCCGCTAAGAGCGTCTTCGCGCCGTACGCGGTACGCAAAGCACTCGTGGAACGCATCGCCGCGGCTGGCTAGGTCGCTTTATCGCGTGAAACTCCGGAATTCGGGCTGCGGCTCCGGGCTAGGGTTTAGCCCATGACTTCGCGTGTCCTGACCGCGGTGGCGTGGCCGTACGCAAACGGACCTCGCCACATCGGTCACGTCTCAGGCTTCGGGGTTCCCTCAGACATCTTCGCGCGTTACATGCGGATGACCGGCCACGAGGTCTTGATGGTGTCCGGGACGGATGAGCATGGGACGCCGATCTTGGTTCAGGCCGAACGCGAAGGGCTGACTCCTCGCGAGCTGGCCGACAAGTACAACCGGGTGATCGTCAACGACCTACGCGACCTTGGCTTGTCCTACGACTTGTTCACTCGGACGACCACGCACAACCACTATGCGGTAGTTCAAGATCTCTTCCTGGGATTGCACCGGAACGGCTATGTAGTGCCTCGGACCACGATGGGAGCGGTGAGCCCATCAACGGGCCGTACCTTGCCGGATCGCTACATCGAAGGCACTTGCCCCATTTGTGGATATCCGAGCGCGCGCGGTGATCAATGTGACAACTGTGGCAACCAACTTGATCCAGTCGATCTGATCAATCCGATCTCTCGAATCAATGGCGAGACGCCGAAGTTTGTCGAGACTGAGCATTTCTTTCTTGATCTTCCAGCGCTTGCCGGCTCGCTCGGTAAGTGGTTGAGTTCGCGCACTGACTGGCGGCCCAACGTGTTGAAGTTCAGTCAGAACCTCCTGGAAGATCTACGGCCGCGGGCCATCACTCGTGATCTTGATTGGGGCGTACCGGTGCCGCTGAACGGCTGGCGGGATCAGCCCTTGAAGCGGATCTATGTCTGGTTCGACGCCGTCATCGGCTATCTTTCGGCGTCGGTCGAGTGGGCCAAGCGCAACGGTGACCCGGATGCCTGGCAACGGTGGTGGATCGACCCGGAGGCACGTAGCTATTACTTCATGGGCAAGGACAACATCGTCTTTCACACGGTGATCTGGCCCGGAATTCTGCTCGGCCACAATGGCGACGGTGATCATGGCGGCACTGTCGGACCACTCGGTGAGCTGCGGTTGCCCGACGAGCTGGTGTCCAGCGAGTACCTGACGATGAGCGGCTCAAAATTCTCTACCAGCCGCGGCAAGGTGATCTACGTCGGCGATTTCCTGCGCGACTTCGGGCCGGATGCCTTGCGGTACTACATTGCGGTTGCTGGTCCAGAGACCGCTGACACTGACTTCACCTGGGACGAGTTCGTGCGTCGCATCAACTTCGAGTTGGCCAATGAGTGGGGAAATCTGGTCAACCGCTCGATCTCCATGGCGCACAAGAACAATGGAGCAATCCCGGAACCTGGCACGCTGCTCGATGTCGATCATGGGTTGCTGGAGACGTCCCGCAACGCCTTCGGCACCGTTGGCGAGCTGCTCGGGCGCAATCGGTTCAAGCTGGCGATCACCGAGGCTATCCGAGTAGTCGGCGCCGCCAACAGGTACATCTCCGACACCGAACCGTGGAAGCTGTCGGGGAATCCGGAGCGGCGTGACACCGTGCTGCACACCGCATTGCAGGCCGTCTCGGATGCCAACACGCTGCTGACTCCGTTCCTACCGCACGCTGCTCAGAAGGTGCACGAGGCACTTGGCGGTAGCGGCCTCTGGGCGGCTCAACCTGAGATTCGCGAGGTCGCCGAAGAGGGCGGACCGAACTATCCGGTGATCATGGGAGATTACGCCACCGAGCAAGCCCACTGGCAGTCACGCCCCATCACACCCGGAGCGCCCCTGCAGCGGCCCACGCCGCTGTTTCCCAAGCTCGAGGAGAGTCTGGGTAAGACCGGGCCAGAGTGGGCTCCCATCGAGACCTAGACCTCGACCTCCGACTTGTCAGCTTCTCAGCGTGCTATAGCCCGCTCTGACGCTGACAAGTCGGCTAGTGAGGGTCGCTACTAACCTGGCGAGACCTGTACGGCGCACGCGTCGTTGACCAGAAAGACCAACGGCCGACTCTGCGGTTGTAGCGTCACGCTGTCTTTCTGCTGATTCAGCTCGCCTACGTCGACAACGGCCCCGGTCGCGGCATCTCGCAATTCGACAGCGCATCGCTGGTTCCCGTGGAAGTCCTTCACTCTGACAGTGATCATCTCCGGGGGCTTGAAGGCGTCGGACGTGCCCACTCCGTCGACCACCGCCGGTAATGTCAGATTTCCTGGGCCGGATCGGCTGAGGACCGTACAAGCAGATTCCGCTGACCACTGGAACGCTCCGGTCTGGGCGATGACGAACGACGCCGTCTCCCAGACTGGATACTCGTTGGACCAGCTCTCGTTGGTGTCACGGTTGATCAACTTGACGGTGCATCCAGTGTCAGAGCCGTCGTTACGAACGATGAGTCGCCACGGCGCATCCTGTCTGAATTCGTTACCTGCAAGCGATTGTGCGGAATCATTGTTCTGTGGGCGGGTCGGTCTATCCAGAACGACTTGGATGATCAAGTAGATAGCCAACACCGCCACCAGACCGACGCCGATCATCACGACGCCACGAACCGTTCGGCCGCGGTCAGATCGGTTCGGATCTCGGGTGCTGCCGGTCGCTGAGGAATCCTTCTCGGCAGTGTTCCCCAGGGCTTGCTGGGCAGCCGGGGTATAGGTTGTCGCAGGACCATCATGTGCTGTCCGGACCTCGGCGAGGGTCATGTCGAGTATCTTCAGAAGTCGGCTTGTGTCGTACTCGAAGCGGCTGGGGCTGAGCTCGAGAGCTTGACGACGCGCCAGGCTGCCCAGGCCGGCCGGCAGCTCATCGGCATTAGGCATACGCGCCCCGTCGATCAGTATCGGGATGATGCGGACATCGCGCGTCAGGGCCGCCTCGATTTCCAGTCGGACAAAGTCATCGGGATCATTCAGGCGCCGCTGCCCTTGCGCATCGGTGATGGTAAGCCACTGCTCACCGATCAGTGCCAGCAGCACATCGCATGAGCCGACCGCCCTGGTGATCACTTGGACGAAGTCGTCACCCAGCTCGATCGAGTCGACGTCTTTGAAGATTTGGCCGGCACCAAAGTGTTGGGCGAGTCGGTCGTACAGCCAGCCAGCCGGATAAGCGGTTTCATCGCGCCGGTAGCTGATGAAGATTCGACCTGTTGGTCCTGCAGCGGATTCAGCCATCTCAGTAGGAGGTACCGCCGGATAGGGACAGGGCACCCGTTGGGTGCCATACCGTCTTGATCTCCAGGAAGGCACGGAGTCGTGCTGTGCCAGGCGGGGCCGCGAAATTCGGCTCGCCCTTGGGCACATAAACCCGCTTGACGGTTTCGGCCGCGGCCTCCTCCAATGACGCTCGGACCTCCGGATCGGAACCAGTCAGATCGAGGGCATTGACGTCCGCGTGAGCTGCCAGGTGCGGAGCAAGCTCAGAAGTCCGCCCCGTCAAGATGTTGATCACTCCCGCTGGCACGTCTGAGGTCGCCGTGACTTCAGCGAGAGTGATCGCTACGCAGGGATCTTCTTCGGCAGCGATCAGCACGCAGGCATTGCCGCCGGTGATCACCGGCGTGATCACCGAGATCAAGCCGAGCAACGGGGAACCGGACGGTGCCAGAACCCCCACCACACCCATCGGTTCAGGGGCGGAGTAGGAGAAGTAGGGACTGGAGACGGGGTTCGCGCTACCCATCACCGCAGCCAGCTTGTCGGTCCAGCCGGCGTAGTGCACTAGCCGATCGATCACCGCCTCCACCTCGGCGGTGGCATCTTCCCTTGCAGCGCCGGTACTAATTGTGATCAGCTCGGCGAACTCCGTTCGGCGGCTCTCCAGCATCTCGGCAATCCGATAGATCACCTGGCCGCGGTTGTACGCGGTCGCCTTTGACCAGGTGGCATACCCCTTACGGGCTGCGACAACAGCATCGCGAAGATCCTTACGGGATGCCAGCGCGGCGTTCGCCATGAAGTTGCCCTTCCGGTCGCGCGCCTGATACGTGCGGCCCGATTCCGAACGCAGGAACGCGCCGCCGATGAAGAGCTTGTAGGTCTTGGAGACCGCCAGGTGGGTCACCCCGCAACCGCCTCATCATCGGTATCCAGATAGGCGGCCAAGCCCGATGGTCCACCTTCCCGGCCAAAGCCGGATTCCTTGTAGCCGCCGAAGCTGGCTGCCGGATCAAACCTATTGAAGGTGTTGTCCCAGATCACGCCGGCCCGCAGGGCCGCCGCCATTCCCATTGCCCGGGACCCCTTCTCCGTCCACACACCCGCGGAGAGGCCGTAGGGGCTGTTGTTTGCCTTCATCACCGCCTCATCGGGGGTTCGAAAGGTCATCGTGGTGAGCACAGGACCGAAGATCTCTTCGCGAGAAATCCGCATCGATGGCGTGGCATTGGTGAAGATCGAGGGCGAGAGGTAGTACCCGCTTTTCGGCAGCGGACACGAAGAGGACCACAGCTCAGCACCTTCGGCAATGCCGGCGTCCATCAATGCGCGAATTCGGCCCAGCTGGGCTTGAGAATTGATCGCACCTACGTCGGTGTTCTTGTCCATCGGGTCACCGACTCGCAGCGTCTCGGCACGCTGCTTGAGACGCTCGATGAACTCATCAGCGATTGACTCCTGGACGAGCAGCCGGGAGCCGGCACAGCACACCTGGCCCTGGTTGAAGAAGATGCCGTTGATGATGCCTTCGACCGCTTGATCCTGGGCAGCGTCCTCGAAGATGATATTGGCGCCCTTGCCGCCGAGTTCCAGGGTGATCTTGCGGCCGGTGCCGGCAAGCTCGCGCTGAATACGCCGACCAACCGCTGTGGAGCCGGTGAAGGCCACTTTGTCGATGCCAGCATGATTGACCAGCATGGAGCCGACATCGCCGGCTCCGGTGACGATGTTGACTACCCCGGGGGGAAGATCAGCATCGGCAATGATCTCCGCCAGCACCAAGATTGACAGCGGTGTAGTCTCGGCCGGCTTGATAACCACGGTATTCCCGGCCGCCAGTGCTGGTGCGATCTTCCAGGCGGCCATCAACAAAGGAAAATTCCAGGGAATGACCTGGCCGGCAACACCGAGCGGTTGCGGTGCGGCGCCTAGCCCCAGGTGTTGCAGCTTGTCCGCCCAGCCAGCGTGATAGAAGAAATGCTGCGCTGCCGCGGGAACGTCGAAATCCCTGGTTTCCTTGATCGGCTTGCCGTTGTCGAGGGTCTCAACTACCGCAAGCTCACGAGAGCGCTCCGCGATCGCCCGGGCGATCCGAAACAGATACTTGCCGCGCTCTGCGCCAGGCATAGTTGACCAGACGTTCTGATACGCCCGACGAGCGGCTTTGACCGCTCTGTCGATGTCGGCGGCATTGACTGTTGAGACTGTGCAGAGCCGTTCAGCAGTTCCTGGGTTGATGGTGTCCCGATCTTCACCACCGCCTTCTTTGAAGGCGCCGTCGATGAACGGCATATAGCGGTCGTTGAGATCGGCAATGGACCTCGACTCGGGTGCCGGGGAGTATTCCCATTCCATGATCAACTTCTCTCAATCAACGGTGACATAGTCGGCGCCGGAGTAGTGGCCGTCCAGCTGTGCCCTGCGTTGCATGATCAAATCATTGAGCACCGAAGAAGCGCCGAAGCGGAAGTAGTACGGATCGAGCCACTCGGGTCCGGCTACCTCATTGACTGCAACGAGGTAGCGGATTGCGTCCTTGGCTGTTCGGATACCGCCGGCAGGCTTGACCGAGCGCTGTTGTCCGGTCTGAGCCTTCCAGTCCTTGACTGCCTGGAGCATCACGTGGACGACGGGCAGCGTGGCGGCCGGGGAAATCTTGCCTGTTGAGCTTTTGATGAAGTCAGCGCCGGCGAGCAGGGCCAGCCAGGAGGCGCGGCGTACGTTGTCATAGGTTGCTAACTCACCGGTTTCCAAGATCACCTTGAGTCGAGCGTTGCCGCATGCCTGCCTGATCGCGACGATCTGGGAAAAGACGGCTTCGTAACGGCCGGCGAGGAAGGCGCCTCGATCGATCACCATGTCGATTTCGTCGGCACCACCGTCGACGGCGATCTTGGTGTCGCTGAGCTTCACCTCCAGGGTTGAGCGGCCGGAGGGGAAAGCGCTGGCGACAGATGCCACCTTGACGCCGGAGCCCTTCAGCTCGCTGACTGCGATCGGCACCATGTCGGGATAGACGCAGATCGCCGCCACTTTAGGGGTCTCCAGATGGTCCGGATCCGGCATCATCGCCTTGCGGGAGAGGTTGCGCACCTTGCCTGGTGTGTCTGCACCCTCCAGCGTGGTGAGGTCCACCATGGAGATCGCCAAGTCGATAGCCGCAAGCTTGGAATCCCGCTTGATGGAGCGGGTCGCCAATCCAGCGGCGCGCTGCTCAATTCCCACCGGATCGACACCTGGCAGGCCAAACAAGAAGCGCCGGAGCGAGGACTCGTCCGCAGTCGCGTCGGCCAGGTGGACCGGCAGCTGCCCGGTTGGCTGCGGTGAGCGCTCCCGCGTTGTCATACTTGCGATCCTAGATTGCGATCGTCGACAAGATCCCGGACGCTGGACGCGGGCCGTGGGCCAGCTGCACCGGATTGTTGACGCGCCGGGCGGAAGCTGTCTGTCAACGGTCTGTTTGCCCCAAACTGTGCGGTGTGCCTCAGCAGAATTTTGAGGGTGCGCCTGCACGCGACTCAGATCGCTTGATCAAGTGGTTCATCGGCGTCGTGCTGCTGGCAGTGGCAGTCAATCTGCTGAGCAGTTTTGTCGTGCCGCACGGCTGGGCCTGGCTACCGACGGCTGTCTTTGTTGCCGCGCTATTGGTCGCCGTGCCGAGTTCTGGCCTTTTGCGGCGCGAGCGTTACGACACACCACGGGCTCGGGCTATGGCCCTGCTCGCGCTGATGGGC
>JBKPEY010000502.1:0-3831 GCA_046744405.1 Actinomycetota bacterium | reverse complement strand
TCTCGGTACTGGGTGTGGATGTCATCGACGAGCGGCCGTACGAGCTGACACTGGGCAAAGACCAGCGAGCGTTCATCTACGACTTCGGAATACAAGTACCAGGTGGCGCAAACGCCGTCCGCACTCGCTGGACGCTGCAATCCCGGCAGCGTTTCATGGAGGCTTTTTCCGCCTCCTATGTCGGTGACAGTGAATCTGATGGATACAACGCGCTGGTGATGGGAGCCGAGCTCGACTGGCGCGACGTCAGCATGCTGCGATCGATCGGCCGCTACCTTCGCCAAGTCGGTGTTACCTACAGCCAGTCCTATTTCGCTCAGGCCCTGAGCCAGAACGTCGACGTTACAAGGCAACTGATTTCGCTATTCCGGACTCGTTTCGATCCCCACACCGGTTTCGACATCAAGGCGCGCATGACGGTGAGCAGCGAGCTTGTCGACAAGATCAAAAAGGCCCTCAACGACGTGGCCAGTCTTGATCATGATCGAATCCTGCGCTCCTTTCTTGCTGTGATCCAGGCGGTGATTCGAACCAACTTCTACGTTGCGAACCGTCAGGCGATCGCACTGAAACTGCTGCCGCGGCAGATTCCAGACACCCCAGAGCCGCGGCCCGCCTTTGAGATCTTCGTGTACTCACCGCGGATGGAGGGCGTACACCTGCGCTACGGACTCGTCGCCCGCGGCGGTCTGCGATGGTCTGACCGTGCTGAGGATTTTCGTACCGAAATCCTCGGTTTGGTCAAAGCACAGATGGTCAAGAACACGGTAATCGTGCCAGTCGGAGCCAAGGGCGGGTTCTATTGCAAGCGCCTGCCCGATCCGCACGACCGCGAAGCCTGGCTGGCCGAAGGTCTTGCCTGCTATCAGCTGTTCGTCTGCAGCCTGCTCGATGTCACCGACAACATCATCGACGATGTGGTTGTGCCTCCTGCTGATGTTGTCCGCTACGACGGTGATGATCCTTACCTGGTCGTCGCGGCGGACAAGGGAACAGCGACCTTCTCCGATGTCGCCAACGAGATTTCGGTGGATCTTGGGTTCTGGCTCGGCGACGCATTCGCTTCGGGCGGCTCTGCCGGCTATGACCACAAAGGCATGGGCATCACCGCTCGAGGAGCCTGGGAGTCGGTCCGGCGGCATTTCCGCGAGATGGGGCTCAATCCTCAGACGTCGGATTTCACCTGCGTTGGTATCGGTGACATGAGTGGTGACGTTTTTGGAAATGGAATGCTCCTCAGCAAGCACATCAAGCTGGTGGCGGCGTTCGACCATCGGCATCTGTTCATCGACCCGCAGCCTGATCCTGCCCGCAGCTGGGAGGAGCGCGCACGACTCTTTGCGCTGCCGCGCTCCAGCTGGGCTGACTACGACAGGACCCTGATCTCCGAGGGCGGTGGCGTCTTTGCCCGGAACTTGAAATCGGTTGCGATTACCGATCAGATGCGGAGTTCCTTGGGCATCGACAAATCGGTCCAGGCCTTGACGCCTGCTGAGCTGATCCAGGCCTGTTTGCGAGCGCCGGTTGATCTGCTCTGGAACGGCGGCGTCGGAACATTTGTCAAAGCGGTGACCGAGACCAATGACGACGTGGGTGACAAGTCCAACGATGAGCTGCGGGTCGACGGTTGTGAGCTACGCGCCAAGTGCGCTGCCGAGGGTGGAAACCTCGGGTTCACCCAGCTCGGACGTATCGAATACGCCGAAAAGGGCGGCCGCATCAACACCGACTTCATTGACAACTCCGCCGGAGTAGATACCTCTGATCATGAGGTCAACATCAAGATCTTGCTGATCGGGGAAGTGGCAGCGGGCCGGCTATCGCCGCAAGATCGTGACGCCTTGCTGGCCTCCATGACGGACGAGGTGGCCGAGCTCGTGCTCGCGGACAATTATGACCAGAACCTCGCGTTAGCCAACGCCGTATATCAATCGGCTTCAATGGCTGGCGTTCATGAAGACTGGATGGAGCGCCTGGAGGACCGCGGGCTGGTCGATCGGGAGATCGAATTCTTGCCGTCCTCGGAAGCCATGGAGATGCGGCGAGCAAATCACAAAGGATTGACCTCTCCCGAGCTCGCTACGCTACTCGCCTACACCAAGATCGTTCTCGAGGATGAGATCTTGGCCTCCGATCTGCCTGACGACCCATATCTGACTGACCGCATGATCGATTACTTCCCGAGTGCGATGCGGGAGCCATACGCCGACAGGATGTCCAAGCACCGGCTGCATCGGGAGATCATCGCAACCGTCATCGTGAATCAGTTCGTGAATCAGTCAGGCATTACCTGTTTCCACCGGCTGTCAGCAGAGACCGGTGCCAAGGCGCACGATGTGATCCGGGCGCAGATTGGCGCTCGGGCGATCTTTGAAGCTGCTGAGCTGGACACGGCAATCGCCACACTTGATCACAAGATCAACGCTGACATACAAACCACATTGCGGCTGGAAGTGCGCACCCTGGTGGAGCGGGCCAGTCGCTGGTTGATCAACAATCGGCGACATCCGATTGATATCGGCGCCGCGGTTCAGGAGTTCTCCGACGGAGTCAGAACGGTTCAGCAGGCTCTGCCGAAGATCTTGACCGGACGCGACCTCGAGGCGCTCGAGCAGCGGCTGAAGCTGTACCAGGCGGCCGGTGTGCCCGATGAGCTGGCTACAGCGATCGCGACCTTGCCCCGCGCATACCCCGCAATGACAATCCAACAGACGGCGGCACGATCGGGTGTGGATGTCTTGAAGGTTGCTGAGTTGCACTTCACGCTCGGTCAGCGGCTCGGACTCGACCGATTGCTGACTCGCATCGTCGAGCTGCCGCGGGAAGATCGGTGGCAAACCATGGCTCGGGCAGCGCTACGTGACGACTTGCATACGGTGCATGCCGAACTCACCGCTCAGGTGCTCAACTGGAACGGAGCAGCAACCAAGAGCGCCCGTGACGTCGTCCTCGGCTGGGAGCGGTCGAACGGCGCAGTGCCAGAGTCAGTGAAAACCTTGCGCTCCGTCACCAGCGGTCGCGCCGATCTCGCGCGGATGTCGGTCGGTCTGCGAGTCGTACGCAGTCTGTTGTCAAAGCTCTAGCCAACGCTCGGAATCGATCATGATGTCATGACGGGGTGGGGCAGCGTGATAGGTCTGAGGTATGCGGATTGACCTGCATACTCATTCGGTGGTGTCGGACGGGACCGATACGCCTGCTGAGCTGGTGCGTCAGGCTCACGATGCCGACCTCGATGTCGTGGGACTGACTGACCACGACACGTTCGATGGGTTGGATGAAGCCGTTGCTGAAGGCGAGCGAGTCGGCGTTCAGGTGGTACGCGGGATGGAGCTCTCGTGCTCGCGTAACGGAAGCAGCGTGCATGTCTTGGCGTACGGCGCTGATCCGTCCAGCCCCGGTCTCGCCGCAGAGATGGCCCTCGTACGCGATGGTCGGCTGGGTCGGCTCGCCGGGGTGCTTGACAAGCTGGCCGCCCTTGGTGTGCCCGTCAGCGAAGAGGAGGTCATGGCGCAGGTGCGCGACAGTCCGTCCGTCGGTCGCCCACACATCGCCGACGCGCTGATCGAGGCAGGCCATGTTCGGGATCGACAGGAGGCGTTCGACCGCTTCCTGGCTGACGGAGGTCCGGCGCATGTGCCGCGTTACACGATCGACCTGGGTCGTGGAATTGACCTGATTCACCAGGCGGGTGGCCTGGCGGTGATCGCGCATCCATGGGGTCGGGGACGTGAGCATCTACTGCCGCCGAGTGTGCTCCAGACTATGGTCGATGATCACCGGCTGGATGGCATCGAGGTCGACCATCAAGATCATGATGCCGAGACTCGT
>JBKPEY010000476.1:0-2047 GCA_046744405.1 Actinomycetota bacterium | reverse complement strand
CCGAGACACGCCAGGCCGACCGAACGTGACCCGCGTTCTGGTCGGTGAACGAACCGCTGATCGCGATGTCAACGTGTCCGATACCGACGTACTGATTGAAGCTAATGTCGACGATCTGGACCCTCGGCTCTGGCCCGGCGTTCTGACCAGCTTGATCAGGGCCGGAGCCGCCGACGCCTGGCTGGTTCCCATCATCATGAAGAAGGGTCGGCCTGCCCATACGGTCACCGTTTTGGCAAGAGCCGACCAGGCAGCCGATCTTCGGCTCATGCTGTTGGCCCTGACGAGCACCATCGGTGTGCGGGAGACCACTGTGAGCAAGATGGCCCTGCCGCGCGGATGGGTCGACGTGACGGTCGCCGACTGCGATCTGTCGATCAAGATCGCACATAATGGCGGCAGGATCTGGCAGGTGACGCCTGAATTCGATGATCTTGAGCGGGCTTCGGTCGATCTGGGCGTCTCCCCTCTGGCACTGCTCGAGCAGACCATGGCAGCAGCGGCAGTCGCCGGCCTGGTGACTGGCGCTCCGGTACCGAACGGTCTGCGCACCAGCCGTTAATACACCCTGCTGCGCTGAGCTCGAGCTGGCGCCACCGGCGTCGAGTAGATTTGCTGCGTTGCCGCCTGGACCGACCCCGCGTAGATAGCCACACAACGCGTCCCAAACCACGCCCCAGAGAGGGAAGTCGATGACCGAGCCCACGTCGTCCGCTTCTGCACCGCCCACCAGCGCCCCCGCGCCACTCACTCCGCCGGAGGGCACGCCCCTGACCCTGACCGCGCCGGCTCCGCCGCCACCAGTCGTGGCCACTCAGGCTCCCGCGATGGCTCCCCAGGTGGATCCAGCCCTCATCCCCGACCTCGACGGCAAGGTCGATGGTTTCTTGAGCGCGCTGATGACTGCACAGACACGTTCTCCCGAGTTCGCCCAGCAGGCGGCCAACGTACGGGCTATGGGCGATGCGGATATTCGGCGCGCTGCGGACACGTCCAATCGCCTGCTGCAGACTCCGGTGCGCGCGCTCAAGGAAGGTGGCATCGCCGAAGGGTCGAAGGTTGGCAACACCCTTCTCGAGCTGCGTCGCACAGTGGAGGACCTCGATCCGAGCCGAGCGACGGGAACGCGCAAGTTTCTTGGCATGATTCCGTTCGGCGACAAGATCACCGATTACTTCCGCCGCTATGAGTCGGCTCAGGGCCACCTGAACGGGATCTTGCATGCGCTCCGGAATGGCCAGGACGAGCTGACCAAGGACAACGTCGCACTCAACCTGGAGAAACAGAACCTCTGGGCAACGATGGGACGCCTGAACGCCTATATCTACGTTGCCGAGCGACTCGACGCGCGGCTTGCCTCCACCATCGCCCAGCTGGAGATCTCTGACCCCGAGCGTGCCAAGGCCCTCAGCCAAGACGTGCTGTTCTACGTGCGCCAGAAGCACCAAGATCTGCTGACCCAGCTGGCCGTCTCGATACAGAGCTATCTGGCGATCGACATCATCATCAAGAACAACATCGAGTTGATCAAGGGCGTCGACCGGGCGTCGACGACGACCATATCGGCTCTGCGCACCGCTGTGATCGTGGCGCAGGCGCTCGGTAACCAGAGGTTGGTTCTTGATCAGATCACTGCTTTGAATACCACAACATCCGATCTCATCCAGCGCACCTCGGAAATGATGCGCGACAGTTCCGCGAAGATCCAGGAGCAGGCCGCCTCATCGACCATCGGGCTTCCCCAGCTGCAAGCCGCATTCCAGAACATCTACGCCACGATGGATTCCATTGACACCTTCAAGCTGCAAGCGCTCGATACCATGGCCGCCACCATCGGCACGCT
Source organism: Actinomycetota bacterium (assembly GCA_046744405.1). GTDB lineage: Bacteria > Actinomycetota > Actinomycetes > Propionibacteriales > Propionibacteriaceae > Microlunatus. Next base: position 204 of record JBKPEY010000476.1, on the reverse strand, counting down.
GGAGACCGAGGTTGCCAAGTCCCGGGAATACCTCGATCGGGTGCAGCGCCAAGATCATCAGTTGGCCTCCGGCGCCCTGGACCTCGAGGGTGGCGGTACGCCTGGCGGACTGCGCTGAGCTCGAGTCCAGCTCTCGATCATTGTTTGGCTCTGATGGGATTCAAGGAGTGGATTGCAGCCCTCACCGGGCGGCGCCCGGAGCCC
>JBKPEY010000517.1:0-2580 GCA_046744405.1 Actinomycetota bacterium | reverse complement strand
GCTGGTCCTGGAGGATCTGCATTGGGCCGACGACTCCACCGTGCAGCTCACCGAATATCTAGCACCGCTACTGCCCGAGATGCCGGTGCTGATACTTGGCACCTACCGGGACCTTGAAGTGGATCTGCAGCATCCTTTGGCGGGCGTCATCGACCAGCTCGGCCAGCGGCAACTGGTGCAACGAGTGACTCTGCGGCGGCTGTCCTTCGACGGCGTACACGAAATGCTCAGCGCCTTGGCTGGGCAGCCGGTGCCTGAGCAGCTGGTGCGAATGGTCGAAGGCGAGACGGAGGGCAACCCGTTCTTTGTTGAGGAGGTCTATTTGCACCTTGTCGAGTCCGGCGTGCTGCTTGACGAGCGTGGCCGGATTCGTCCCGACCTGCGGCTGGGCGAGGTGTCGGTGCCGGAAAGCGTCCGAATGGTGCTAGGTCAGCGGCTCGACCGATTGACCGCGTCCAGCCGCGAGGTGCTCGCCGCGGCCGCCGTCTTTGGCAGGGTATTTGACCCGGACCTTGTCGGGGAAATGGCTGGCGGCAGCCGGGAGGCGTTGGTAGCAGCCTTGGATGAAGCAGAGCGAGCTCGACTCGTTACGCCGGCCAAGGTTACAGGTGAGCTGATGTTCAGCCACGAGCTCATCCGCCAGACGCTGCTGGCTGGTGTCTCTGCGGTCAAGCGGGAGCGGCTGCACTTACAGGCGGCGGATGCAATTTCGCGCCGCTACTCCGACGACCTGGAGGGGCAGGCGGGAGATCTCGCTTACCACCTCTCGCAAGCCGGACGTTTCGCCGACAGAGTGAGCCTGGTGCGCTATCTCACCATCGCCGGTGACCGAGCGTTCGAGGCCGCCGCGTTCGATGACGCGGTCAAACACTTCGAGCAGGCACTGTCACTGATACCAGCCGGTGATCAGCTGCGACGCGGGCAGTTGCAGGAGCGGTTGGCAATGGCGCAGCGCAGCATCGGGCGCTGGGACGAGGCGTTGCAGACCATGAACAAGGCGCTGGACTGTTATGGGGCGCTCGGTCGTGCGGAGGATATCGGCCGGTTGGGCTGGGCCATGGTGTACCAGCTGGTGTGGACTGCACGGCTGGTCGAAGCAGTGCAAGTCGGCCAGCGGGCATTGGCCGCGCTTGCCGACGCCGTGAGCGCTGACAAGGCCCGGCTGTTATCGGCGCTGGGATTTGCCATCAGCCTCAGCGGTGACTACGCGGCGGCGACGGCCGCCTTCGAGCAAGCGCGGGCCCTTGCTGAACAAGTGGGCAACGAGCGGGCGCTTGCCGACGTACTGCACATGGAAACCTTCCATCATTTCGGCTACTGCGAGCTGGTCCAGGCAGTCGATGTCGGCCTGCGAGCCGCGGAGATCTTCAAACAAGACGGCGCGCTATGGGATCTCTGCAGCGTGCACGGATTTGTCGTCTACGAGGACGGCACCCTGCCCAGCCGGCAGCTGCCGGCTAGCCTCGGCGACAAGACCCTGGACAGTGCCGAGCGGCTTGGTCACCTCGGCGCGGCGTTCCTTGTGCTATCGGACCGGATCCGCAGGGCCGCGATACTTGGTGACCTGCCGAAAGTAGAGGCGCTCGGTCCCCAGATCGTCGATATCACCGAACGGGGTGGACTGCCGTGGCACTACATAGGGCACATCTACCAGGGTCTTGCCGCTCACTGGAGGGGCAACGCCGACCGTGCCGAGCTGGAACTGCGCAGGGCCGTCGAGCTGGAGCCGCCGACGTCGTACGCCGGGCAGAGCATCGCACTCCTCGCCTGGCATCTGGCTCAGCAGGGACGCACCGAGGACGTCATGGACCTTTTCGACTCGGCCCAGGGTCAGTCGAAGCTGCCAAGTCCAGGCCGCGTCAACAGCCTCGGCTCATGGAACTGCCTGCTCGGCTTCGCTGAGGCGTTCTACTTGTGTGGCCTACACCGCCAGGCCGCCGCGCTGTCCGCCCAGGTGGAACGGGTGCTGGAGCTCAACCACAGATGGACCACGTTGGACGGCCGACTCGTAGAAACTAGGGCCGGTCTGGTCGCCGCATCTGCTCGTCGCTGGAACGAAGCAGAGCGCCACTTCGCCGCGGCAAGGGAAATCGCCGAACAGATGCCAAGCTGGCTCGAGCTGGCCGATCTAGGTCGCCTGGAGGCTCGGGTGCTGCTGGAACGAGCTGATAACGGGGATCATGCCCGCGCCGCCGGGTTGCTTGAGCATGCGCTGTCTGCCTACCGCACCTTCGGCATGCCCGCGTACGCCGCAGAGGCGGAAGCTCTATTGCATCGGGCGCGAGGCTGGTCGGCGAGCCTGATCACTCCTCGCTAGCCGTGTACGGTCTTCCTGGCCATGCTGCCTGATCAACGCAGCGCGGCCAGCAGCGGGCCGCAGCGGGCAAGATCATCTGCGCCGGCGAGGTCCGGCAGCGCAACGAAGATGGTGTGCACGCCTAGCTCGGCGAGCTCCAGATACCGCTGTGCATGATCAACTGCAGGTGCCGCGTGGTGGCGGGCGGCATAGACAGCGGCCGGCAGGCGTCCTCGAAGTCGCTCTACCCGTACTGCGACATCTTCCCGATCGGTACCGATCAC
>JBKPEY010000481.1:0-7704 GCA_046744405.1 Actinomycetota bacterium | reverse complement strand
GATGGACGGATCTTGCTCGAGGTATTGGCTGTCCAAGCCGAAGACGCGAACGGCCTCAGGAGGTCGCTTGGGTCCGGCTGAAAGCGATCCGGGGTCGAGATCGACTAACGACAGCGGCTCTGCTCGGACCACTCCAGGTATTCGGCCGACTTGCCGAGTGAGCTCCTCAAGACTCAGCGGTTCGGAGGTGTTGGCCTTGATCGGAACGCCGATCTCCCGACTGGAAAAACTCGCGCTCGGACCCAGAGCAGGCACAGATTCAACGGCCGAATCAGCCACCACGTCATACGCCAGGGTGACCTTGGATCTGGGTGCCACGGTGCCGAGATTGAGGCCGAGCTTGGCCTCACCTTGGGCCAGGGGAAAATCACCGCCATAGTCAGGCATTCGGGTGCCATCGACGGTCATCGAGTCAGCTACGTAGCTGAGCGGAGGGGTTGGTTCATCCCTGATAACGACCTCATTGGCGGGATGCGAGCTGTTGTTCGCCAGGACAAGGGTGACGTGTCCTCGTTGGCCCGGCTGCAGCCTTTCTGGCGCGATCTGTTCGGTAAGGCGGACCTTGTTACCCAGCGGATCGGCCAGCAGCCGCTGCATATCGATTGGGATGGGGGCTATGGCTCGCTCGGTCATGGTCGCCGAGGAGCCGTCGATGAAGAACAGCACGGCTGAGAACAGACCGATCCCGAGTGTCATACCTGCGAGGGCGGTGAGGCTGCGCCTTGGGTTCCGGCGCAGGTCGCGCCAGACGTACTGGCCGATCATCCGACGCGTCCATCGCGCAGGTCGATCTGCCGATCCAGCCGGCTGGCCGCATCGCGGTCGTGAGTCACCATGATCAACGTCGCGCCGATCTCACGCTGCATCCCTAGCAGGAGATCGATGACGCCCACGGCGTTGGCCGCATCCAGCGCGCCGGTGGGCTCATCGGCAAGAATGATCTGCGGCTCGTTGACGATTGCCCGAGCGACCGAAGCGCGTTGGCGCTGTCCGCCGGACAGGTGGTCGGGCAGTCGGTACGCCAGACCCGCCAGGCCGAGATTGGCGAGCACTGCAAGGGACTTCCCGGCGGCCGAGGCTTTTCCATTGAGGGCGAGTTGAAGTCCTACGTTTTCCAGCAGGGTAAGGAAAGGAAGCAGGTTGTCTGCCTGGTAGACGAAGCCGATATGGCTGCGTCGAAAGTCCGAGCGATCCCGTTCGGACATCTCTGAAATTTGCGAATTCCCGATTTTTACCCTGCCCGAGGTCGGTTGCGCGAGGCCCCCAATGACTCCGAGCAAGGTCGACTTACCGCCGCCGCTCGGGCCAGTGATCGCGACGCTCGATCCGCTAGCGACGGTGAAAGACACACCGTCGAGCGCTCGCACTGGACCGGACGAGGTCTGGTGCTCGACGACCACAGAATCCACCGCGATGGACGCATCCATGCTCATGCCGCTACGACCCTGTGGTTGCTGAGGCGAAACGAGCGGTGGGCCCGCCGTGCCAGCTGCTCATCATGGGTGACGTACAAGACGGTGAGGCTACGGTCCCGGGAAGCCTTGAAGATCATCTCCATGACGTCCGCCGCGGTATGTGAGTCGAGCTGGCCGACTACCTCGTCTGCGAGGAGCAGCTCTGGCTCGTTCGCGAGCGCTACCGCGACTGCGACCCGCTGCGACTCTCCGCCGGATAGCTGCCGCGGAAGATGATTTATGCGCTGTCCTAGTCCGAGGTCGGACAGGAGTTCGCGAGCTCGTGCCATAGAACGACGGCCTTGGGCGAAGCCAATGGCAAGTTCCACGTTCTCGACGGCTGTCAGAAACGGAATCAGATTATCGGACTGGAGAACAAAGCCAATGCGCTCGGCACGCAGGTTTGCCCGACCGTCGTCATTGAGCTGGTCCATCCGTTGTCCGCCGATGGAGATATGTCCTGAATCGGGACGCATAAGCCCAGCAATTAGCGAGAGCAGGGTCGATTTCCCGCTTCCAGACCGGCCAACGAGGCTTGTGGTTTCTCCTTGCGGCAGATCCAGCTCGAGGTCGTTCAGAACCTCGAGCCGGGAAGAACCGTTGCCGTACGCCTTCGAGACCGCCTCAAGACGGACGAACGGCTGCCCGGTCGGATTGTCCGAGACCAAGACAGCTCCTTTCGCCCGAGTTCCTGGCACTTTTGTTTATACGACACGCGTACGGCAGAAGAAAGCCCTCGACTCCAACACTCTTAAGAAAGCAACAACTCATAATCAGCACAACGTAAAACGAATTACTGAGCTACGCCTGTCGAAAACTGCAGCTATCTGTTTTTAGGGATAGCCCGGATGCGGCCAGAACCGGGCTCCCGCACGACTGCGCTGCTACGGGCAGGCGGCGACAGGCCGGCGGCGACAGGGGCAGCTGGTGGTCGTCTGGCTGAACGGGAATGACGCGTCAACGGTCCTGCGGCATTGACGACGGTGAACGCCAAAATGTGATCCGCACCGTGCACGGCCGCGGTTAGCGGTTCGTCGCCGACGTCACAGCGCCTACTTCCGGTCCCGAACGGGCGGAAACCGCAACGTCCGGCATCGTCGGCCGGGACGCCCAGCTTGCTACGTTGTGGACCGCGCTGGCGGCGGCGGAGTCTGGTAGCCGTCAGCTGATGTTGATCAGCGGTGAGCCGGGCATGACCTGAGAGGCGGAGCCAGCGCCGACGCAGCGGCTACTTTGCAGCTGCGCGCCGTCCGAGCTGCCCCTTGGTGGTGATGATCACCGTGATAGCGGCAAGCACAATAACACCGCTGAAGATCAGAAACCCCGCCGTGTTCGATGCCGGCACGATGTCATCGGCGAGCTGGCTGATTGCTGCGTCGAAGCTGGCATGAAAGATTGCCACCAGCAACACGCTGCTCCCTGTCACGTTGTAGAACCACACAAACAAGGCACGTGCGAAAAACAGCGACACGAACTCGATGGCGAAGATCACCGGCGCCGAAATCAGCGCCTCGACTCCCCATCCTTCTTCGGCGAAGTGGTCCGGTATGTGCCACAGCGCCCACAGAAGCGCGACGTACAAAGTGAGCTTCAGGGGATGATAACGATCCTGCCAATGGTGCTGGAGAAAACCGGTGAATCCGATCTCTTCGGCGAGCTGGAAGAGCAGTAGCTGCAGCAAGAAGACGGCGGCAACGCCAGCTAACGCTCGTGGCCAGCCACCGGTGGGTGAGGTAACCGCTCGTGGACCGTAGATCGCTAGTGAAATAAGGGTGGCTCCGACAGGAACTGTGAAGATTGCGACCAGATACCAGCGCGCCGGGACCCGCCAGCGAACACTACGCCGAGCAAGATCAATCACACCTTCGCGGCCGTTGAGCGCTGCGGTCACAAGGAATGCGCCTAGACCGACACCGAGGAGCCCTCCCACGAGTCCGTGCAGTGGCAGACCGTACGGCAAGACATCGGCATCGGCAATCGGCCGAATGGCCGCAGTTAAAAGGCCCGCTGCGAGGCTGATGCCCATAAACGCCATGACGGGATGCTGTGCGATGCTGCGAAGCAGTGTCGCCATCAATCCATTCTCGCGTTGGGAGCGCAGTTTCACGGCCGCTACGTCGGGTACCGCTTCTCGCAGTCACCGAAGGAGGCCAGATGCCCAAGACCACGAAGTCCGGCAAGGTGGATCGCGACGAATTGCCGAGCACGCTGCAGCGATCGGACGCCAAGGCTCAGCGCACCTTCGCCAAGGCCCACGACGCTGCAGCCGAGCAGTACGGCGACGAGGAGCGCGCACATCGAGTCGCCTTCAGCGCGCTGAAGCACACTCACGAAAAGGTCGGGGACCGCTGGCAGCCCAAGGAGCGCCCTGGCCCCTCCGACGAGCAGGCAGAGGGTGGCGTCGGCACGGACCGTCCGACCGCCGGCGGGGTGGATGCGAATGCTTCCAAGAAGCACTTGTACGAGCTGGCCACTCGGCTGGGCGTCAAAGGCCGCTCGAGGATGACCAAGGCGGAACTGGTCGAGGCGCTGCAGAAGGCGAACAATCGAGAATCGGCGCGAGCGCTGCGATCTTGACGACAGAAAGATCATGAGCCAGCCACTCAAGATCGGCGTGCTCGGTTCCGGACCGGCTGGACAGACCCTTGCCTCCGGATTGCTGGAAAAAGGCCACCCCGTTCTGATCGGCTCACGCGACCCGGCAAAGCTCGACGGCTGGTTGCGCCACGCTGGTGCTGGAGCGCAGGTCGGCACTTTCGTGGACGCCGCCCGGTTCGGCGAAATAGTCGTCCTGTCAGTTCTCGGCAGTGCCGCCGAGGAGGTCATCCGACTTGCTGGCCCGAAGAACCTCACCAACAAGATCGTGATCGACGCCAGCGATCCGCTCGATTTCTCTTCGGGTCGACCCGGATTGTTCGTCGGCACCACCGATTCTTTGGGAGAGCGCATCCAGCGGTTGATTCCGGACGCGTACGTCGTCAAGAGCCTCAATGTCGTTCAAGCCGACGTCATGATCAACCCAGGCTTGACCGGCGATGAGCCCGACATGTTCATTGCTGGCAACAATGATGAGGCCAAGCAGACGGTTACTCAGCTGCTCGCAGAGTTCGGCTGGCCGGTGATCGACATGGGTGGCATCGAAAGCGCCCGGTGGCTGGAAACCCTCAGCCTCGCTTGGGTGGTCTATTCCCATCGCACCGGAAAGACCCACCATGCCTTCAAGCTCATTGGCAAGTAAGACGCAAAACCGTCGGCCGGTTGGTCGACCGGCCGACGGATCGCGTTGAGTGCTAGGACTCGATCTTCTTGTTCGCGACGATGCCGCTCGTCAGGACGGCGGCGGTCATCGGCATGTGCTGAGCCGCCATGCTGAGCTTGCTTTGATAGTCAGGCTTGCCGGCGACGCTGGCGTCGATAGCAGTGAAGAGGGAATCGAGGTGAGGAATCAGTTCCTCGGCGACCGCATCGGCACGGAGCTCAGGGACCACAGAGTTGATCAACTGACCGAATGAGGTGCGGTAGGCATCGAGATCGGCCTTTGCTTTGGCAACTTGCTTGTCATTCTTGGTCGCCTCGCCGAGTGTGTAATTGACGAAGAATCCGATATGTTGCCGCCAGGACGCGAGGAATGGCTTCTCGGCGTCCGGATAGACCGATCCCAGTGTCTTCGCCAAAGCCACTGAGTTGGCATCCAGGGCCTTGACAGCACCGACTACCTGCGGATCCTTGAGATCACCCTTTTGCCGTACGGCGGTGTCCAGCGCATTTCCCGCCAGCCATACATGAGCCGAGAGCTGGCCCGTCAGGGTCGCCCGCACGGTTGAGGCCATGCCATCGACATCGCCGCTGAGTTGTTTGTTCTTGACGATGCCCCCAGCAAGTACGTCGGCCGTCATAACCATGTGATCAGCGGCCATGGACAGCCTGGTCTGATAATCAGGCCCGCCGGCCACGGTGGCATCGATCGCGGCGTACAGGGACTCGACGTGTGGCTTCAGTCCCTGAGCAACCGCATCCGCCGGAAGCTCCGGGATGATCGAGTTGATCAGCTCGCCGAACGACGTCCGGTAGGCATCCAGGTCGGCCTTCGCCTTGGCCACCTGTTCATCGTCCTGGGTGGCCTTGCCGAGGGTGTAGTTGACGAAGAATCCAATGTGTTGTCGCCAGGACGCGAGGAACGGCTTCTTCGCATCGGGGTAGACCGATCCGACCGTCTCGGCGAGCGCGACCGAGTTGGCATCGAGGGCCTTCACGGCGCCGACGACCTGCGGATCCTTCACATCACCTTTCTTTTGCACCGCAGCGTCCAGCGCATTGCCCGCCAGCCAGACATGATCAGACAACAGGCTGGTCAGAGTCGCGCGCAGTGCGGCCGCCTCAGTCGCATCCGGGGCCACGGTCGTCGACGGGAAATGACTTGGCAAATGAGTCATCGATACCGACGGGATCGAGGACGGCGACATCTCAGGGGTAGGTGCGCCAGCCGGAGAAGCTGAGCTGGAGCAGCCAGCGGCCATAACAAGTACCGCGGCGGCGGAAATGGAAAAGCGAGCGAAACGCTTGTTCATGGGAACCTTTCTTGACTTGCGCGATTGCGCGAATTTGGAAAGAGACGACGAAATAGCTTCTGCTACTTTTGGTCGCCGTCGGCTGATGGTTTTTCACCTACGACCGTGATCGTGGCGTTCATGCCTTGGTGAATGTCGCAGTAGTAGGTGTAAGCGCCGGGTTTGGTGAACGTAAAGCTAAAGGATTTGCCTTTTCCGGCGAGCTCTGCGTTGAACGTGCCGTCGGCTTTCTGCGAAGCTCGCAGGCCAGTTGTCTTGTCGACGCCGACGAAGCGTCCGGACGTCACCGTGTGCGTGATCGCCTCGTCGTTGCGCCAGGTGATCGTGGTGCCCACTTTCACCGTGGTGGTTGAAGGATGAAACATCAGTGAGCTGAGATTGATCACCGGACCTGCGGGGGATGAAGCCGCGGCTGACGGTGTCGCGGGCGTCGCCGCGTGGGCGCTGCAGCCGGCAACGACGCCTGCGGTGATGAACGCTGAAGCTGCGCCGATGATCAGTCTGCGGCGTAAGGAATGAATTTTGGGAATATCCACGCCCGCTATTCGGCATGAATGAATACGCGGATGGGTACGGCTTGATGTCGGTTCTTAGTGCAGGGAAGAGAGAAGAAGCGATTTACTGTTGCACCAATCCAAGACGGCTTCGAATACGAAATAGATGGGTGCTTAGCCCTGGTCTTTGAATTCTCCAGCCGTTGGTAACGTGCAACTATGACGGCGAACGACTACACGGAGCCGGCCGCGGCCTTGACCAGCGGCGGCCGCATGCCGCTCCTGGGCTTCGGGACCTGGCAGATCAGCAATCGCGAGGCGGCGCAGGCCACCGCCAACGCCCTGCAAGCGGGATACCGGCACATCGACACGGCAACCATGTACCAGAACGAGTCCGGCATCGGGAAGGCCTTGGCTTCTACTGCGCTGCCGCGGGAAGCGGTGTTCGTGACTACGAAACTGCCGCCTAGCCACGCCGGCCGAGAACGTCGCACACTGGGGGACAGCTTGGCCAAGCTTGGCCTTGACTACGTCGATCTCTGGCTCGTGCACTGGCCGCCGAACGGTCAGGCGGCGCCGCGAGTGTGGCAACAGTTCATTCGCGCACAACAGGAGGGTTTCACCAAGGCGATCGGTGTCAGCAATTACTCACTCCGCCAAATCGATGAGCTGATCAAGTCAACCGGTGTGGTGCCGGCGGTGAATCAAATCCGCTGGGGCCCGGCGCTCTATGACCCCGCTCTGGTTTCAGGCCTAGAGCAGCGCGGAGTGTTGCTTGAGGGATACAGCCCCTTCAAGGTGAGCAACCTGCACGATCCGACACTGGTCTCGATTGCCGCACAATATGATGCAACCACCGCGCAGGTGATCGTCGCTTGGCATGTCGCCCACGGCTTCGTGGTGATTCCTAAATCAGTACGCCGGGAGCGCATTGTCTCCAACGCCGAAGGTGCACGAATCATGCTGACCGCCGACGAAGTGGCAGCCATTGACGGCCTGTCAAGCGTTGCCAGGGCAGGAGCCCAGCGTAGGTGGGGTTAGGCTCCGGCCGTGAGCCCACTGCGTGTCTTGTTCATTGGCGGAAGCGGCATCATCAGCTCAGCATGCTGTCGGTTGGCGGTACAGCGAGGATTGGACCTGTATGCGCTGAATCGCGGCGCCACCCAGCTTCGACCACTGCCTGCCGAG